>DMKK01000113.1 GCA_003454335.1 Gammaproteobacteria bacterium
CCCTGTATGAAATGCTGGGCATCGACCGGGTTGCGAAACTGATTGAACGCAATGTGATCGAAATTGCGCCACTGGCCTTTATGCGTGGTCGCAGTCTCAATGATGCATTTATTATTCTGGATGAAGCGCAAAACACGACGGTGGAGCAGATGAAGATGTTCCTGACGCGCATTGGTTTCGGGTCAACCGCGGTGGTCACCGGCGACATCACCCAGATTGACTTGCCGAAACATGTCGAGTCCGGGCTGCGCCAGGCGACCGCCGTGCTGAGCGAATATCCGGACATCGGTTTCGCATTCTTTTCATCGGCTGACGTGGTGCGACATCCATTGGTGCAACGTATTATTGCTGCCTACGAGGCGTACGAGGGCAAGACGGAGAAATGACTGATACCATGACTGATACAGGGATCGACGTGCAGTATGCAGTGTCGGCTGACGGGATACCCGGGGCCGACTCGATACGGCAATGGGTGGGGCAGGCATTGCCTGCAGACAATGCGGCAGCCGAGCTGACCGTGCGCATCGTGGACGAGGCAGAAATCACGGCACTGAATCGTGAGTACCGTGGCAAGGACGGGCCCACCAATGTGTTGTCATTTCCGTATGAGGAAATTCCTGGCATTGCCGCGAACCTGCTAGGCGATGTTGTGGTCTGTGCCCCGGTTGTCGTTGCCGAGTCAGTTGCCCAGGACAAACCGCTGGAGGCTCACTGGGCGCACATGGTCATTCACGGAGTGCTGCATTTGCTCGGCTACGATCACCATAAGGAGGGTGAGGCAAGCAGGATGGAAGCGACCGAGATCGAAATACTTGCGGGCCTGGGCTACGCAAATCCGTATGAGTGTTGAAAAGATCACTTGTCCTCCGAAACCTGATCAAGGATGTTTCGTGACCTGTGTGTCACAAATGTTTTTAACTGCTGATATGCATGAATAAAGAACGCTTCTCCTCCTGCTCCCCAAAGCAGTCCCTGTCCTCCAGATTGAGAAAATCGCTGCTGCGGGTACCCGCTGATAATGAGCAGCTGCTGACCTTGTTGCGGACCGTTCAGCAGAACAACCTGTTCGATGCCGATGCGCTCGCCATGATCGAGGGCGTCCTCGAGGTCGATGATATGCAGGTGCGCGACATTATGATTCCGCGTACCCAGATGGTGATGCTGGAACGTGACGCCAGCCAGGAGGTGTTGTTGCGTACGATAGTCAAATCGGGGCACTCACGCTTTCCGGTTATCGGCGATGGTCGCGATGAGGTTGTCGGCATCCTGCTGGCGAAAGACCTGCTGCTGTATGCGTTTGAACGGACTGATGGGCGGTTGAATGTGCGTGATATCCTGCGGCCGGCGGTTTTTGTCCCGGAAAGCAAGCGACTCAATGTGCTGTTGAAGGAGTTTCGTTCCAGTCGTAACCATATGGCGATCGTGGTGGATGAATACGGCAGTGTTGCCGGCATGGTGACGATTGAAGATGTCCTGGAGCAGATCGTCGGTGAGATTGAAGACGAGCATGATGTCGAAGAAGAAGACACTATCCGCAAGCACAGCGAAATGCATTACACCATCAAGGCGCTGACATCTGTCGAGGACTTTAACGAATATTTTGGTATGGCGCTCCAGGATGATGAGTTTGATACGATCGGTGGACTGGTTGTGCATGAGATCGGACACCTGCCCAAGCGGGGAGAGCGGGTCGTTATCGGGAGCCTGTTGTTCAAGGTGCTGCGCGCAGACAGTCGCCGCGTCCACATGTTGCAGTTGACCCTGCTGCCAGGGCCGGTCGAATCCCGGAGTGAGCAGCCAGATAGCGCCCTGTGAGCGGTTTGCCGGAGCGTTACAGTGCGCTGCTGGTAATGTTTGCCGGCGCTGCAGCAGTCACTGCCTTTGCACCTTTTGGATGGTTTCCTGTTGCCGCGCTGTCGCTGGCAGTCCTGTTTGATCAGTGGTCGCGTGATACCCGGAAGCTGGCCTTTCGGCATGGCCTGCTGTTCGGTGCGGGCTTTTTTGGCGCGGGTATCTCCTGGGTATTTATCAGTATCAAGGTGTATGGTCATGTCGCCACGCCGGTTGCCATTTCCATTACCGCCGGGCTCATCGCCTTTCTGAGTTTGTATCCCGCGTTGCTGGGCTATTTTCTGGTGCGGGCCTTCCGTACGCTCACCCCGGCAGTACTGCTGGTGGCAATGCCGGCTGGCTGGGTCATTGCCGAGTGGCTGCGGGGCTGGGTATTCAGCGGTTTTCCCTGGTTGACGATGGGTAGCAGCCAGATTGACGGTCCATTGGGTGCTTATGCCCCGGTGCTGGGTGTGTTTGGCACTGGCTGGACCGTGGCATTGTCGGCGTCCCTGCTGGTGATCCTCTTCAGGGGCTGGTACCGGCTACCTGGACTGGTGCTGTTGCTGCTGCTCTGGGGCGGGGGTTATCTGCTAAACAGCATACAGTGGACGGAACCGCGCGGGGAAGCGCTGCAGGTTGCCCTGGTGCAGGGGAACATCAGCCAGGATGACAAGTGGGCCCCGGATAATCTGCTCAATACATTCAGCCGCTATTCGGAGCTGACCTTTAATGAGACAGATGTCGATCTGGTTGTCTGGCCGGAAACGGCTATCCCCGCGTTTTATGACCAGGTGGAAGACAACTTTATTGCCTACCTTGAGACTGAACTGGAGAAAACCGGAATTTCCCTGATAACCGGTGTACCAGTGCTGGAAAAGGCGACCTGGGAGTATTACAACGCAGTGATATCGCTGGGTGGCGAGCAGGCGTTCTATTACAAGCAACACCTGGTGCCCTATGGTGAATATCTGCCCTTGCGCTGGCTGATCGGTAACACCCTGGATGCGCTGGCCGTACCGAATGCTGATTTTTCCAGCGGGGGGGCTTCCCAACCCCTGTTGCAGGCAGCGGGGTACCCGGTGTCGAGTTCGATCTGTTACGAGATTGTCTTCGGCGAACAGATCATCCGGGATCTGCCGGAAGCGGCCATGCTGGTGAATATCAGTAACGACGCGTGGTTTGGTAATTCACTGGCCCCGCACCAGCATCTGGAAATGACGCGCATGCGTGCGAAGGAAACCGGGCGTCCCATGTTGCGTGCAACCAATACCGGTATCTCGGCGGTCATTGATCATAAGGGCCGCATTGTTGAGCAAGGCCCGCAATTTGAAATTGCCGTCATCAGAAGTGCTGTGGTACCGATGCAGGGTGCCACGCCATATGTGCTGCTGGGCAATACACCGGTAATAATTTTCAGCTTTGTGGGTTTGTTGTGGTGCTGGTCTGCCTGTCGCAGAAAATACAATGGTAACCAGGATCCCGATGCGTAGGATGCTGAGCCTGCGAAGCTTCCGCATCCTGCTTACGCCCCTCACCTGCGATGTACAGGGATGTACA
>DMKK01000198.1 GCA_003454335.1 Gammaproteobacteria bacterium
GCGCTGGCGCGCGAGGACTTCAGCAACGACAAGGTTGATGCCGGTGACATCGGGGCCGGGCATTCGGTCACGGCCATTTATGAGATTGCCCTGGCCGGCAGTGCCGGCCAGCGTCTGGATGGCGGCCGTTACCAGCTGGAACAGCGCACCATGGCCAATTCCGGTGAGCTTGCCCTGGTTAAGCTGCGCTATAAAAAACCGGACGCCGATACCAGTGCGCTGATCGAGCGGCCGGTGCGCAAGGCTGAAATCGTCAAGGACCTTGGGCAGGCATCCGGGTACTATCGTTTTGCCGCTGCCGTGGCCGGACTCGGGCAGATTCTGAGAGGTGGGAAATACACCGGTAAGTTCAGTTATCCCGAGGTGCTGGTGCTGGCACGCGGTGCGCGGGGTGATGATCCGTTCGGGTATCGCGGTGAGTTTTTACAGCTGACGAACCTGGCGTCGTCGTTATGAGCTGCAAAAATCTTGCTGTGGGAGCGTCGTCCCCGGCGCGATTCGCGGCGAGGACACCGCTCCTACAGGTGTGCCGGGCTGTGCATGCACGATTGTTCGGGATTGGTTGGTAATATTAATGAAGGGTATATTGCGGACTGAATGATGGTCGATAAGGCGATAAAACAGGACAGTGACGAGGATCTCATGCTGCGTTATGCAGGAGGCGATCTGGATGCTTTTCAAAGACTCTATGAACGCCATCGCGGTGGGCTGTATCGTTACTTCCTGCGCCAGAGTCATCGGTCCGTGGCAGAAGAGTTGTTCCAGGACGTGTGGGCGCGTGTGATCCAGAGCCGTAAACGCTACCGCCCGAAGGCGGCTTTCAAGACCTGGCTGTATACGCTTGCGCACAACCGGCTGGTTGATCACTGGCGACGCGAGGGGGTGCGACCAGTTGAGGCGTTAACATCGGATGATGATTGTCCGGAAATAACTGCACCGGATACGAACCCCGGACCATCACGCCTGGTGGATTTGCGTGACTGTATCGAACAATTGCTGCAACTGGTGTCAGGTCTGCCGGACGTGCAGCGGCAGACCTTTTTGCTCAGGCATGAAGCCGGCATGTCGCTGGCGGAAATTGCCGAGGCCATGAGCACCCGGGTTGAAACGGCCAAGAGCCGGTTACGTTATGCCATGGGCCGTCTGCGCGCGGCCATTGCAAAAGAGTGTCTGGAGGGGTGATGACCGAAGACCACGACAGCAAGATTGCTGACCTGTACCGGCAATCCTCGCAGGAGACACCGCCGGCACACCTCGACCGGGCGGTGATGGACCAGGCGCGCAAGTCCATGCGCCGCCGGGTGTACTCACCGTTCGGCAATAACTGGTTTGCGCGCGGGGCGATGGTGGGTGTGGTCGTGTTGTGTGTGATATTGATACTGGATGTACCTCGACAACCGGATAGCTATGTGCCCAAACAGGATGCCGTGGTGCCGTCGAGTGAAGCCCTGTCAGAGATACGGAAAGAGGCTGCGCGAACCAGGGTCCTGTCATCAGAATTGCCTGCAGAGACGGAAAGAAAGCGAGAAGCACCGGCAGCACCAAAGGCGCGATTTGATTTCCATGAACGCTTGCCGGATATGGAACTGATTGTGCCGGAAGACGAATCCAGGGCGGTTATGGAACGGGCACAGGAGCCGCTTGCACAAGAACCCGCCGGTCTGGCATCAAGTGTCCCGGCAGGAACCTTTTACCTGCAAGCAGGATTATTCCGTGATAAAGCACGCGCAGATGCGTTAAGGGTGAAACTCACAGGGCTGGGGTTCAAGTGCGAGATCAGGGAGGACAGCATCGCTGCCGCGGATGTCTTTTACCATGTACGTGTAGGTCCGTTCACTGATCCGGAAGCGCTCGATCAATCAAGGCAGCAGCTTGGCGAGTTGGGTATCGAAACGCAGATGATAAAAGAGCGGAAATAGTCACGGAATCCATGTGTAGGATGGGTAAAGCGCAGCGTACCCGTCGAAAGCAGAGCGCTACTCTTGATGGGTACGTCACTTCGTTCCTTTACCCATCCTACGTAATTGACGCGGGTTGTGGGGCGGGTAGTGTATGATTGCGGCCGCTTGGCAGCCAGCCTTGCAATCACTATGTCGGACGACGTAATCAATAAAGGAGAGGTAGGCAGTTATGGCAAGCAGTGAAGAAACAGCCGCAACAGAAGCATTGGATATTACCGAAATCATCCCGACTGACATGGACCAGGTCGGCCAGCTTTGGGCGCAGGTTCAGGATGTTGTTGCTGTATGGGGGCTCAAGGTCATCGCGGCCATCGCTATCTTTATCATCGGCCGCTGGGTCGCGAAGGGCGTCCGTGCTGGCGTGCGCCGCATGCTGAAGAAGACGGATGTTGATCCTATTGTTATTGGCTTCGTCGGCAGTATCACCTATATCACCTTGCTGGCCTTTGTCATTATTGCGGCGCTCGGGCAACTGGGTATTCAAACAACGTCCTTCATCGCTATTCTTGGTGCCGCCGGCCTGGCCGTTGGTCTGGCCCTGCAGGGCTCATTGGCGAACTTTGCCGCAGGTTTTCTGATGATTATATTCCGGCCGTTCAAGGTCGGTGATTTCATCGAGGGCGCCGGGGTTTCCGGTGTTGTAGATGCGATCCAGATCTTTACGACCACACTGAAAACGGGTGACAACAAGACCATCATCATTCCGAATGCAAAGTTGTCCGGTGACAACATTATCAATTATTCAGCGCAGACGAGGCGTCGTGTCGATATGACAGTCGGGGTTGCCTACGATGCTGATCTGTCAAAGGTCAGGGATGTGCTGAAGGACATTATCAGCAAGGAATCACGCGTACATTCTGATCCTGAGCCGCTGATCGCCGTGGCCGAACTGGCCGACAACAGCGTGAATTTTGTTGTGCGGGTCTGGACGGATACGGCTGACTACTGGGGCGTCAAATTTGCCATGACCGAGACGATAAAGAACCGGTTTGACGAGGCGGGCATCGGTATTCCGTTCCCGCAGCGTGACATTCACATCGTTAGCGGGCAGTTAGCGTAATTCACAGGGCTAAACATACGGACATTGTGTTTTTTCATGTGGCCTGTGGATAAGTCTGTGGATTAGATGGGGTGTAAAAGCTGATGGATTTGGATGTCAAACGCTTTTATTGGTTTGACCCTTTTTCAGAAATACTCTGTATTTAGAATAAAAACAGATAGTAAGTCGACCTGCCAGGGTTATTCCGAGGGTGATAATCTTCCCAGACAAATAATTACTTATGGGCCGATTAGCACGGTGAATAACTTTGCCGGGCGGCAGTTTTTGGCGGTAGTCGGTCTATGTATTGATGTATAGATTAATAAATAAGGGTTATTTATATATATTGATCTATACATTAATATTTAGCATTGAATTATAAGTCAATATTTTATAGTATTTGTCATGGATTAACGTAAAGGTTAATACTTGTGACGAAATCAGCAGACTTCCTGCAGCAGATCCTGCTCCTTGGCAAAGAGCAGGAGCTGACGCAAATCACTTTGGCACAACGCGCCGGTATTACGCCCGAGGCGTTGTCGCGCGCCAAAAAAGGTGGGGATATGCGTCTCTCGACCCTGAACGCGCTGGCGCACGTAGTCGGCCTGAAGCTCTCCCTGGTGCCGGATGCCCCACTGCGTGAAAAGATCGACAGTGGGAGGTTGTTTGAATGAGCGTGGACCGGCAGGCGGTGATCTGGACGCGGTTGGGGACCAGCCCGCTGCGGATGGGGCAGTTGTACCTGACCGAGCGTGAGTGCCGCTTTACCTATGATCTGGATTATCTTGCGACCGGCCTGCCCGGCATCGGCGCGATCTATACGCCCGCTGTGTATGCCAACGATACCATCGTGCGTACGCGTACCGATTCCTTTGATTTCCTGCCGCCCATCCAGGCCTTGATCCCGCCGCACAGCGAACACAATTTCCAACGCCGGCTGGTTATCGAATACCTCGCCCGCAATGGTGTTACGCCGGCCTCCGGTCTGGAGGCGGACTGGGAAATTCTCAAGGTGTCGGGGCACGGTGGTATCGGCCATCTGGACGTGTTTGAAACGGATGAAAAGGCGTTGGACTGGTATGCCGCACCTGTCAGGCCAGAACTGTTTGATGTCACGCAGGGGACGGACTTCTCATTAAAGAACTACCTCACCTGGTTTGACCAGGATGCGGAGGTCCTGATGCAGGTGATCGGACCGACGCCGAGTGTCGGGGGGGCTATTCCGAAACTGCTGGTGTCGATCCCGGAATCCGGCTGGGACGGGCGCATTGGTCTGCCGGCACGCTTTGGTGCGCAGGGATTGGTCGACGTGGTGTTGAAGTTTGAGCAGCCAACGGTATATCCCGGACTGGTCGAACTGGAGGCCCTGGCACTGGACGTGCATCGCGAGGCCGGTTTCAATGTGCCGCGGCACTGGGTCGTCGAGTTCAACGGCGTGCCGGCGCTGGCGGTGGAACGGTTTGACCGCGACGGCAACAGAAACCCCTTGTTTACCGAGTCGCTGTACTCGGTACTGGCCTCGGGTGATACCCGGATTACGCACAACCACAGTTACAGCTATGATGAGGTGGGTCGCGCCATCGACCGTTCGCCCATTGAATTTGTCACCAACCGCGATGCTGCCAAGCGCCACCTGCTGGCACGGCTGTTAATGGCGTTGCTGACCGGCAATGGCGATCTGCATCTGGAGAACCTGACAATCGTCGGGATGGCAGGCGAGCTTGGGTTCTCACCCGTATATGACCCGACGCCGATGCGGGCTTACTCGATTCATAACATGTTGTCGGTGATGCCCTTCGGTCATTATGGCGAAACGGATGAAGCAACCGGGGCCGTCGTGAACCTGGCGGCCGGGGTGCGGAACCTGGCGAAGCATCTCGGTGTTTCACCGGCAACACTGGAGGAGATGACTGGCAAGGCCTTGCAGGTAACAGAGCATTACAGTGAGCGACTGGGTGCGCTCGTTTCCCTGCCGGAGGCAAACAGGAAAAACCTGGTGACGATTGTGGAGCGGGTAAGGGGGCAGTTATCATGACAACAGACCAGGCCATCCTGTTCGCACTGTTATTGCTGGTGTTTGCCATGCTGATCTGGGGGCGCCTGCGTTATGACCTGGTGGCATTTATGGCCCTGATAGCGGCCCTGGTTCTCGGGGTGGTGCCGAAAGACCAGGCATTTTCAGGATTTGGCCATCCGGCAACCATCATTATTGCGCTGGTGTTGATTGTCAGCAAGGGACTTTCCAATTCCGGTGTTATCGAGCTGGTCGCGCGACAGGTCAGCCGGTTCTCGCATTCACTGCAGACACACATTACCGCCATGGCCGGAATTGCTGCAGGACTGTCTGCCGTTATGAATAATGTTGCAGCACTTGCGCTGTTGATGCCGGTGGACATGCAGGCAGCCAGCAAGGCCGGACGCAGCCCGGCGCTGACGCTGATGCCGCTGTCTTTTGCCACCATACTGGGTGGCATGATTACCCTGATTGGTACGCCCCCCAACATTATTATTGCCGAGTTTCGTCAGCAGGCGCTGGGGGAAGGCTTCACCATGTTTGACTTTGCACCGGTGGGGCTTGCCTGTGCCGCTGTCGGTGTGCTGTTTGTCGCCACCATCGGCTGGCGGTTGTTGCCGGCCAAATACCGGCAGCAGGACGCAACGCAGAAACTTTTCGATGTCAGCGAGTATGTGGCAGAACTGCATGTGCCGGAAGATACGCCGGCCATTGGTCAGCGAGTGCGCGACCTCGATGCGGTTGCGGAAGAAAATGACGTGGTGATCGTGGGTGTAATACGCCGGGGAAAACGGCAGCCCGGTCAGGCCCGGCTGGTGAAGATCAGTGCCGGGGATATCCTGGTAGTGGAAGCGGTGCCGGAGGCCATTGACAGGATTGTTGGCGTGTTGAAGCTGAACTTTCAGGCCAGGGGGCGCGATACCAGCCCGCTCAGCAGCGAGGATATGTCACTGCTGGAAGTCGTGGTGCCGGGTGGTGCGCGCGTCGAGGGGCGGACGGCTCACTCGCTGCATTTGCAGTATCGGTTCGATGTTACGCTGCTCGGCGTATCACGCGAGGGCAGGCAATTTCGCGAACGGGTACGGCATCTTGAAATCAGGGCCGGAGACGTGCTGTTACTGTTTGGTGCCAATGACAAGCTCGCGGAAATCAGCAGCTGGCTGGGTACCTTGCCGTTGGCCGGTGCCGAGGAGCTGTCCCTGATCAAGCGTCACAAGGCCTGGCTGGCAGCCGCTCTGTTTGGACTTGCGATCATACTGGCCAGCACCGGTCTTCTGTATCTGCCGGTCGCACTAGCCATTGTGGTTGTGGCCTATGTCCTGCTGAATATCCTGCCGGCCCGTCAGGTGTATGACTCGATCGAATGGCCAGTGATCGTCTTGCTGGGTTCCATGATTCCTCTCGGGACGGCGCTGGAGGCAAGCGGCGGTACGGCCCTGATTGCTGCGGCCATTACCGACCTGTCCGCGGGCTATTCACCGGTGGTGGTGTTGACCTTGCTAATGGTCGTGACCATGACGCTTTCCGACGTAATGAATAACACGGCGACGGCGGTCATTGCCGCACCGATTGCCGTGGATATCGCCAATCGCTTGCAGGTAAGTCCGGATCCTTTTCTGATGACGGTAGCGGTGGCCGCATCCTGCGCCTTTCTGACGCCCATTGGTCACAAGAACAACACCCTGATTATGGGGCCAGGAGGATACCGGTTCGGCGATTACTGGCGCATGGGTCTACCGCTGGAAGTGCTGGTTATCGTGGTGTCGATACCGATGATTATCTGGGTCTGGCCGCTGTAAAACGACTGTCTGCGACTATCAGGAATTAACGTGAACTGCGAAGGTTGTTACGATAAAGAAACGGTGTCAGGGCAGCAGAAATGCGCCCTGACACCTTGTTATGCCCTGTTATTTCGCGGGTTCAACTGATATCGCCATGGCTTCGGTAGATGTCACCTCGACAATATCGCCTTTCTTCAGTTCTTTCAGGTAATGCTGCAGGTCCGGCGAGTCCTTTAGCGAGATCTTGCGCAGTCCGCGGTCGGGGCTGCGGAATGATATGAATTGCTGGATTGGGTCGACAAAAACGACTTCACCACTGTGTACCATTTGTACTCCGACTGCACCGGCAGGCATTTCTCCTGCGGCTGCCGAGGCCTTGGCTGCCGTGACCTCGGTGCCAAGCTCGGTGATATCGTCGCGCTTGACGATGTTGGCTACTGCACTCCGGTAATACTTGATATCGACAATGTCACCGACCTTGACCTGGGGCAGGTTCTTTACCTGATCAGTTACCTGGACGACGGCTGAATTACCCTCTGGACCCTGAATGGTGACCAGGTTGTTTTTCCTGTCTATGGCGGTTACCGTCGCAGTCGACTCAACCAGCATGGACTTGTTCATGCCTGCCGGGGGGGCTACACGGTTGTCCGATGATGTATCAATATAGTCCATTTCCGGGTCGGCGACATCCAGTGCTTCCATTCTCGCAGGGTCCGCAGCCAGTGCCGATGTGGATGTCATGAATATCGAGCAGGCGACTAGTAGGTTAATGTTCTTCATTATTCATTCCTCTTTTTTAGGGTAAATGCTTGTCCATTTTCAGGCTGTCGCGGGTACCTTTTTCCCGGGTACCCATGCAGCCATGTATCCGCACAGGCCTGTGCCTGTGCAGTGTGCCATGGCAAAGGTAGTTGAAATTTAACGTAGTGTCCAGAAATCTGTTGGATTCAACCGGTTTGGCCGGTGAGAGAGGCATTGATTCTATAAGGGTTTCCGGGTCAGGGCGCCCGTCGCTCGATCGCCCACTCGCCTGCATTTTCCGTATACACAAACCGGTCATGCAGGCGGCTGTCGCGGGCTTGCCAGAATTCGATTTCAAATGGCGTTACGCGGTAGCCGCCCCAGAAGGAGGGCAGGGGTACGTCACCCCTGGCGAAGCGGTGCTTGACCTCGTCGATCTTGGCGTCCAGCAGCGAGCGGGATGAGATTACCTGGCTCTGCGGTGAGGCCCAGGCGCCGATCTGGCTGCCACGCGGGCGCGAGGCGAAGTATTTTATCGACTCCGTGGCCGGGATTTTCTCAGCGGTGCCACTGATCTTGACCTGCCGTCCCAGTGCGACCCACGGAAATAGCAGTCCTACCCTGTTGTTGGCCGCGATTTGTTGAGCCTTGGCGCTTTCGTAGTTGGTGAAAAACACGAAACCGGCATCGTCGTAGAGTTTCAGCAACACAGTACGTAGCCACGGCTGGCCGTTTGTGTCTGCCGTGGCAAGGCTCATGGCATTGGGTTCGGGTATCCCCGAGTCGATGACCTCGGCGTACCAGTACTCAAACTGCTTGACCGGGTTCGGGTTCAGTGTCTCGCGTATGAGTCCACGCGACATCCATTGCT
This sequence comes from Gammaproteobacteria bacterium, assembly GCA_003454335.1. Taxonomy (GTDB): domain Bacteria; phylum Pseudomonadota; class Gammaproteobacteria; order UBA9214; family UBA9214; genus UBA9214. The sequence continues at coordinate 8,408 of DMKK01000198.1, forward strand.
TGCGGAGTTCTTCGGATTGTATTGGCATGAGGAAACAATACCGGGATGAGGTGGCTGAATAAAGGAAAAGATGCCAGCTTGCACTTGTCGCGAGTTTTGGGTGGGAACGGTACTCCGGTCGCGTTTTACATACTTCTGTATGCCATGAAACCAGAATTATTCCGGGAACGGCAGGCCGTCTCCGGAGCTTGCCGGTGATACTTAACGAAACACATTAAAGGTACGGTCGGGGGTTCGGAGTTACCCCGTCTCCACGATTTCTGGCATCATTCGAGGCTATGGCTGCGTTCATAACACCCCCCAAGGCCCTGGCGCGACTGGCCGGTCGTGCGATTGCGGATTTCAGTATGATTCGTGACGGCGACCGCATCTTGCTCGGCCTGTCTGGCGGCAAGGATTCGCTATCATTGCTGCATATCCTGCATTACCTGCGGCAGCGGGCGCCCGTAAAATTCGAGCTGGCCGCGATGACGGTGGATCCGCTGGCCGGTGACTTCGATCCGTCACCCATGATTCCCTATCTGGCGGCACTGGGTGTTGAATACCACACTGTGCGCAAACCCATTATGGACATGGCGAAGGAGCACATGGGCAGAAAATCCTATTGCAGCTTCTGCTCACGTCTCAAACGCGGTTTCATCTACCAGACGGCGCGCGAAAACGGTTGCAACGTAATCGCGCTGGCGCAGCACCTGGATGATCTGGCGGAAAGTTTTCTGATGTCGGCCTTTCATGCTGGCAGTCTCCAGACCATGAAGGCGCATTACGTGAACGATGCCGGTGATCTGCGCATCATCCGGCCGCTGGTCTATACGCGTGAGCGGCAGACGCACGACTTTGCGCATGATAACGGCCTGCCGGTGATTGCCGACTCCTGTCCAGCCTGTTTTGCCATGCCGACGCAGCGGCAGCACATGAAGACCTTGCTGGCCGCCGAGGAGGCGCAAAACAAACTGCTGTTCAAATCGCTGCTGACCACGCTCAGACCGCTCATGAGCGCAGGGCTTCCGGATGCCCGGGCAGGAGGCTAAGTGCTGCAGCATGTCTATGTGCGAAATATAACTAAAATTATCAATTAGATATATTAGTCCGCGCAGTTTGCTGGTGTTGCTGCAAGCAGTGTGAAAAATGGCTGAAGACTATTACAATAGCGCGAAATAATTTTAGCCATACATCCATGAAAATCCAAGTCAGCGAACTGATCGTCAGATACCTGGAGAAACTGGGTATCGAATACATTTTTGGTATGCCCGGTGCGCATATTTTGCCGGTGTACGACAGCCTGTATCGCTCCAGTGTCAAAAGTGTGCTTGCCAAGCATGAACAGGGTGCGGCGTTTATGGCGTGCGGGTACGCACGTGCGTCGGGCGGTATATCGGCCTGCATCACAACCGCGGGTCCCGGTGCAACCAACCTGGTCACGGGCATTGCCAGTGCCTATGTGGACAAGCAGCCGATTCTTGTGATTACCGGTGAAACGTCGACGCATATCTTTGGCAAGGGTGGTCTGCAGGAAAGTTCGGGCGAGGGCGGCAGCATCGATCAGGGTGCGTTGTTTCAGGGCATCACGCGTTATCACAAGGTGGTTGAGCGTACAGATTACCTGGCGAATGTTCTGAACCAGGCGTCAAAGGTACTGTTCTCGGATGTCCCGGGACCGGTATTGCTCAGTTTTCCGTTCAACGTACAAAAAGAACTGGTCGATGAAGCGGTGCTTGACCAGGTGATGACCGAGAAGCCCGCACTTGCTGCGGATGGGAACCTCCAGTCGATCAATGCCCTGACGGACATAATCCTGGCGGCGCGCAACCCGGTCATTATCGCGGGCTATGGTTGTATCAAATCAGGCGCACAGGCGCTGGTATCCGAGCTGAGTGATTCGCTGAATATTCCGGTGACCAGCAGTATGAAGGGCAAGGGTGTGATCAGCGAACAATCCGCGCTGTCACTTGGCAGCCTGGGAGTGACGTCGACCGGCTATGCCTACCGGTATATTGTCGATAATGCCGATGCCATTGTTTTTCTGGGCGCCGGCTTCAACGAGCGCACCAGTTACCTGTGGGATAAAACACTTCTTGAAAACAAGAAGATTGCGCAGGTCGACAGTAATCCTGAGCAGATCGAGAAGGTGTTCAGGGCCGACGTGGCGATCACCGCTGATATCAGCTCTGCGCTGAACGGGGTACTCCGGATAATGGATGCCCGGGGTATAGACCGAAAGTCGGCGCGTAAACAAATCGTGGCGAATGACCCGGTGGAAAAACGTGATGCGGGCAGCAGTGATGTCTTCCAGTCCGGCTTTGCACTGGTTGAAATATTCTTCAAACATCTTGAAAATAAGTTTGCGAAAGATCTTGTTATGTTTGATGACAATATGATTTTTGCGCAGAACTTTTTTAACGTGTCTACGGGTAACCGTTTCTATCCCAACTCCGGTATTTCTGCGCTGGGACATGCGATTCCCGCCGCCATCGGTGCGCGCTTTGCAGAGCACAAGCCGACCATTGCAATTATCGGTGATGGTGGTTTCCAGATGTGTTGCATGGAGCTGATGACGGCGGTGAATTATGGACTGCCGATCACCGTGGTGATGTTTAATAATTCCACCATGGGGCTGATTCGCAAGAATCAGTTTCAGGGCTACGGGCAACGCTTTATCGATTGCGATTTCGCCAATCCCGATTATGCCCTGCTGGCAAAATCGTTTGGTATCAAGTTCCAGCATGTGGAATCAGAGGCCGATATTGACAGGGTATTTGCAGAAACAGATTTTGTGGCCGGTACCAACCTGATCGAAATTATGCTGGACAAGGAACTCTTCCCGAATTACAGCTCGCGACGTTCGTAGACTCTGCCATGCCTGCATTCTCCTGTCCGGCACTCGCGCGCTGCCTGCAGTTACACCTTGATGCTGATGTGGCCGCCGGCTTAAGCGCACAATTACTGCAGGTTGATGATGCGGCAGACTTGCTGCCACTGTATCACCGGACCATCCCGTTAATGGAAGCTGCGCTTCATGAGTCCGGCCTGGCTCCGGCGCTGGTGGCAGGATTACATGCCCTGTTTGTCGAGATGGAGGGGCATATTGCTGCAGCGGGCAATGACCGGCGTCACCGGTTCGTTGTGGTTGTCCCGGTGGCGGACCGGCCGCAGCAGCTACGCACGTGTTTGCTGAGTCTGGTGGAGATGGTGCAGGCGTTTCGTTACGGGGCTGGCAACGAATCTGGCAACGGGATGCTTTCGGAAAAGCTCACGGTCGTAATTGCGGATGACAGCTGTGCGGTTGAACACATTGCCGGAAACCGGGTAATCGCTGCCGAGATCGGGCAGCTGGGGCTGACCACAGTGTATTTTGGCTTGCAGGAACAGCAAGCGGTCCTTGCAGAATTGTCCGCTGCAGACCGGCAAGCGTTGCGCAATGTTATCGGCGATGTCCCGCACGGTGCCTTTTGTCACAAGGGCGCTTCTATCATGCGCAACATCAGCTATCTGATGTTGCATCAACTGGCGCAGCAGGATGAGCGGCAGCTGTTTTTATTTGTGGACAGCGATCAGCAATTCCATAGTTGCACAGATGCTGATTGCGAGGTGTTTACCACCAATTATTTTTATCACATGGATCGCATCTTCAGACAGGGAAAGGTGCAGGTGCTGACCGGCAAGGTAGTGGGGGACCCGCCGGTTTCACCTGCTGTGATGGCGGGCACCCTGCTGGATGATGTACTGGCCTTTCTCGGGGAGATGGCCGGACTTGATGCCGGCGCGGCCTGTACGTTTCATCGAGCCCGGACACAGCATGAGGATGCGGCCTATCATGACATGGCGAAGCTGTTTGGTTTTGAGTCTTCAGGTGAGGCCTGGCGTTTCCAGTGTCCGCTCTCCGGGGCGCATGACCATGCAGCGTGCCTGGTCGAATTTGTGCGCAGGCTGGACCATTTTTTTGATGGCGAGCACCCCACGCGGGTAACACCCTATAGGTACACTGATGTACAGGCGAGCGTGACAGCGGCGCGCACGGTGTATACCGGAAACTATGTGCTGTCACCCGCGGCCCTGGAGTACTTTATTCCCTTTGCAGGACTGGGGTTGCGCATGGCTGGGCCGGTACTGGGCCGTCTTGTCCAGGCATGCAGTGGTGATGCTTTTGCCTCGGCCAACCTGCCAATGCTGCACCGGCGCACAGTGCCGGAGACCGGTGGTGCGGAGTTCCGTCCGGGGGTGGATCGCAGTGCGTCGCTGGTTGATTTGTCCGGTGAGTTCGAGCGACAGTTCTTCGGTGATGTGATGTTGTTTGCCGTGATTGAGCTGGTGAAGCAGGGATACCCGGATGTTATGCCGCCAGCCGATGTTGTACGCACATGCGTAAACGTGACCGAGTCAAGGCTGCGTGCACAATATGCAGAAAATCAGACGCGCATGCTGGTGCGCCTGTCCGAATTCGAGGCACTGTTGTCCGCATCGGGACATTGGTGGTGCAGCGGTGAGCAACATGCACAGTCGTGTGCCTTGCTCGATCAGTTTGCAGCATCGCTGTGCGCCAATTTTTCCGAGGAGTCCCGGTCATGTCAGCTGCGTGATGACGCGGCACATCGCAGTGAGCGTCGACAGGCCATTGTCGATGCCCTGTTGGCCTATGACCGCGACCGGGAGTGCTGGGAACGGGTGCTGCAAAAGCTGTCATGATAGGTACACTGCGTATTACCCACTCTGCAAAGTGCTACATTTTTTGTATTTTCTGTTGGGTGCGTCGCTACGCTCCTTCA
>DMKK01000197.1 GCA_003454335.1 Gammaproteobacteria bacterium
TCCAGGCTGGAACTGGTACAGGCAGAGCCAGAGGATACCGCCATGTCTTTCAGGGCCATTATCAGGCTCTCGCCTTCGACAAAATTAAAACTGACATTCAGGTTACCGGCAATACGCTGATCCATATCACCATTGAGGTAAACCTCTTCCATATCACTGAGGCTGTTCCAGAGCCGGTCACGCAAACCCCGGATGCGTGCATTATCTGCAGCCATCTCTTCATGCGCAATCCGGAAGGCCTCGCCCATGCCGACAATCTGGTGCGTAGGCAAGGTGCCGGAACGCAGACCGCGCTCATGGCCGCCGCCATGCATCTGCGCTTCCAGGCGTACACGCGGTTTGCGGCGTACATACAGGGAACCAATACCCTTCGGGCCATAGACCTTGTGGGCCGAAAACGACATCAGGTCAACCTTGAGTTTCTCGATATCAATCTCGACCTTACCGGCACTCTGTGCCGCATCGACATGAAAAACAATTTTGCGATCACGACAAATCTCGCCAATGGCGGCAATATCCTGAATGACACCAATCTCGTTATTCACGTGCATAATGGAAACCACGATGGTGTCATCACGCAGTGCGGCTGTAAATTTCTCCAGATCCAGCAACCCGTTTGGCTCGGGATCCAGATAGGTCACTTCATAGCCTTCACGTTCCAGTTGACGACAGGTGTCCAGAACTGCCTTGTGCTCGGTTTTGAGGGTAACAATGTGTTTACCCTTCTTCTGGTAGAAATGGGCCGCCCCCTTGATCGCGAGATTGTCCGATTCTGTCGCGCCCGATGTCCAGATAATTTCTTTTGGGTTGGCGTTAATGAGTTGCGCCACATCGGCGCGCGCCTGTTCCACTGCCGCCTCCGCCTTCCACCCGAACTCGTGTGAACGCGAGGCCGGGTTACCGAACAACCCCTGGCGCGTCAGATAACTGCACATCTTTTCAGCCACACGCTCGTCTACCGGTGTGGTTGCAGAATAGTCCATGTAGATCGGAATACTAAGGTTCATTCGAGTTACCTGTATGTTCGTAGTACAAAATATGCGGGTGACGTGTCAGTTCAGGCCATCAGGCCATTCAGTTTAATCACGTCCAGCGTGGTATTGCCCTGCTGTCGCCGTACCAACTCGCCAACCTTCTCGCGCTGCAGAAAACCGGCCAGCGTTATATCATTCAGAAAGGTGTAGATTTCCCTGCCCAGTTTATCCCACAGCGCATGCGTCAGGCAGCGTTCACCACCCTGGCAATCCTCGTTACCCTCGCACAGGGTGACGTCGATACCTTCGCCTATGGCGTTAATCACCTGCGCAATGGATATATCCCCGGGGGGATAGGCCAGACGGTAACCCCCACCGGGACCGCGCGTACTCTCTACCAGGCCGGACTTCTTCAGGCGTGCGAACAACTGCTCAAGATACGACAGCGAGATGCCCTGGGTTGCAGAAATATCCGCCAGCGTCACCCGCCCATTTTCATAGCGGATCGCCAGATCCAGCATGGCCGTCACCGCATAACGCCCTTTTGTCGACAACCGCATGATGTTCTGCCCACCATTAACCCCGCGGACACATGACTGACCCGGGGGGAATAACCTAGTAAATTACTCAGGTACTAAGTATGCGGCAGCCCGAAAGAACGCGCAAGGTTTTAGGTACTACTCAGGAGAGATATATCGAGAGGGGAAATTCTTCAGGATTCAGCACTAAGTAACGGTTTATTGACAGATTGCAGCTCCTCATCTTCAGGCAGCACGACCCTGCCCTGTATAAAGCGGTGCCCCTGCAGCAGGCAATAACCCAACCATTTCTGCAGGAATCGGTTCATGCGCCATTTCTCGACCAGCGTATAGCGATTGAACATGCGATTGTAACTTGCATGCCGTTTCCCGCGACGACGACCACAGGAAATTACTTCAGCAACCTGTGCATCGTGATACATGCGCACCTGAATGTCCGGCGCCGGGAAATTGCCTGTTTCGTCATGAAAAATGTAGGTGAGATTCAACGTTGTGGTGAACTTGCAGCGTTCGACGATACGTAGATGCAGATCCAGCACACCATCAATGCGTGAGCAGACCTGCTCATGCATATTATCAGGGTCCGGGACAAGATTGCGCAAGCGGATGTAGTTGCATTCATACAATTCCATCAGGCCCGCAAAGTTTTGTGCAGGTATACCATTGTCCTGAAAATGTCTTACTGTACAACGCATGATCGAATCATAGCATGTTAACTCTGGATTGATTTAAAATAGCAGGCCTTTCATAAGGCTGGTATTTATAGCGCTATCGGCGATAATTACCACACCTTGATAACACTTCAACAGTTGACATAAAACCGGATTCATGCCTGACAAATCAATCATCCCGCAGCTACGCAAGCAACTACCGGCACACTGCGTACTCACGCATCCGGAAGAACTGCGTCCGTATGAATGTGATGCGCTGTCCGCCTATCGGCAGTTGCCACTGGCCGTTGTTATCCCCGAAACAACAGAACAAATCCGGACAATCTTGCAGCTCTGCTCACATAACAGGGTGCCGGTGGTTGCGCGCGGTTCCGGCACCGGCCTGTCAGGTGGTGCCCTGCCACTCGCAGACGGTGTGTTACTTAGTCTGGCAAAGTTCAACCGGATCATGGCCATCGACCCGCACAACCGCACTGCGCGGGTACAACCAGGCGTTACCAATCTGGCAATTTCAAAAGCCGCGGCACAGTACGGCCTGTACTATGCGCCGGACCCATCTTCACAGATTGCCTGTTCCATCGGCGGCAACGTTGCAGAAAATGCCGGTGGCGTGCACTGCCTCAAATATGGCTTGACGACACACAACATTCAGGCGCTGGAAGTGTTCACCATCGATGGCGAACAGCTCACCATCGGCAGCCAGGCACTCGACGCACCCGGTTACGACCTGCTCGCCCTGATGACCGGTTCGGAAGGACTGCTGGGCATCATTACCGAAGTCACCGTCAAACTGTTACCCAGCCCGGATGTCGCGCAAGTCGTGCTGGCCGCCTTTGATTCAGTGGATGCCGCAGGTGCCGCCGTCACAGCAACCATCGCCAGCGGCATTATCCCGGCCGGCCTTGAGCTGCTCGACAAACCGGCGATCAGGGCTGTCGAAAAATTCATCAATACCGGTTACCCGAAGGATGCCGCCGCCATTTTGCTGTGTGAACTTGACGGCACCCAGGCAGATGTCAGCGCACAGATTGAGCGTGTCAAACAGGTCTTTACAGCGGCCGGCGCAACCGCACAACAGGTTTCACGCGACGAGCAGGAACGCCAGCGCTTCTGGGCCGGCCGCAAGGCCGCATTCCCCGCCATGGGCAGATTATCGCCGGATTACTACTGCATGGACGGCACCATTCCACGCAAACACCTGGCACACGTACTGAACCGGATCGGCATCCTGTCAGCGGAATACGACTTGCCCATCTGCAATGTATTTCATGCCGGTGACGGCAACCTGCATCCGCTGATCCTTTATGACGCCAACCAGCCCGGTGAACTGGAACGCACCGAAGAACTGGGCGGCAAAATACTGGAACTGTGCGTGGCTGTTGGCGGCACCATTACCGGAGAACACGGTGTCGGCATGGAGAAGATCAACCAGATGTGCGTGCAATTCAACAGCGCCGAACTGCAACAGTTCCACGCCATCAAGCAGGCATTTGATCCGCACAACCTGCTGAACCCCGGCAAGGCCATCCCTACCTTGCACCGCTGCGCCGAGTTTGGTGCCATGCATGTACATCACGGCGAACTGCCACACCCCGAACTTGAGCGCTTTTAACAAAAAATCTTACCCATGACAGCTGAACAGGACATACAGGAACAGGTGCAAACGGCCGCGGCCGGACAAACACCGCTTGCCATACAGGGCGGCAACAGCAAGGCCTTCTATGGACGCACGACTGCAGGCAAGCCCCTGTCACTCGCTGACCACCACGGGATCATCGACTACACCCCGTCCGAACTGGTGATTTCTGCCCGCGCAGGCACATCGCTGACGGAGCTCGAGTCCGTACTGGCACAGGAAGACCAGATGCTATCCTTCGAGCCGCCACATTTTGGTGAATCCGCAACCCTTGGCGGCAGCGTTGCCTGCGGCCTGTCCGGACCGCGACGACCGTACACCGGGGCGGTGCGGGACTTCGTGCTCGGCGTCAACTGCATCAACGGCAAAGGAGAGTACCTGCGACTTGGCGGCCAGGTCATGAAGAACGTTGCCGGTTATGATCTGTCTCGCACACTGACCGGCTCACTGGGCACCCTGGCGGTGCTACTGGATATACACCTGAGAGTGCTGCCGCTCCCGGCACTGGATCTCACGCTGGTACAAAACTGTTCTGCTGCAACGGCCGTGGAAAATTGCAACCGCTGGGCCGGACGCCCCTTGCCCCTGTCCGCTGCCTGCCATCTTGAGGACCGGCTGTACATAAGACTGTCCGGCATGGCCGAGGGTGTACAGGCGGCAGCAACCGCTATCGGCGGAGAGCCGCTGGACCATGCCGGACATTTCTGGGAACAACTGCGCGAACAGCAACTGCCGTTCTTTGCGGGCGACACGCCCCTGTGGCGACTGTCGGTACCGGCAGCCACACAGCCACTGGCCCTGGACGGAGAAGTCCTGCTCGACTGGGGTGGCGCACAGCGCTGGCTCAGGAGTAAACTGCCTGCCGCGGCCATACGCAGTGCCGTCGCGGCCGTCGGCGGTCATGCCACACTGTTTCGTGGCGGCGATCGCAGCAGCACAGTATTCCAGCCACTGCAGCCGGCACTGCTGGCACTGCATCAACGCCTTAAAAACACCCTGGACCCTGCCGGAATCTTTAATCCGGGACGGATGTACCCGGAACTGTAAGCATGCAAACGTCCCTCCCACAAACCCTGTTAGCAACCGACACCGGCATGCAGGCCGATGAAATTCTGCGCAACTGCGTGCATTGCGGTTTTTGCAATGCAACCTGCCCCACCTATCAGCTCACCGGCAATGAACTGGATGGCCCGCGGGGACGGATTTACCTGATCAAGCAGGTGCTGGAAGGCAACGCCCCGACAGACAAGACACAACTGCATCTCGACCGCTGCCTGACCTGTCGCGCCTGTGAAACCACCTGCCCGTCAGGCGTGGATTATCACCTGCTGCTGGATACCGGGCGCGAACTGGTTGAACAGGCAGTACCGCGGACGCTGCGCGCACGCTTTGTACGCCGCGCACTGCGACTGATACTGCCGTGGCCGGCCCGCTTCACCCCCCTGCTGAGAACCGGACAACTGCTGCGCCCGGTACTGCCTGCGGCCCTGAAACGACACATTCCTGTTCGTCACAAGAACAACCGCGCACTGCCTGCACGGCAACATGCACGCACCATGCTGTTATTGACCGGCTGCGTACAGCCGGCACTGGCACCACAAATAAACGCGGCCACCATCCGGGTACTGGATGCGCTCGGCATTCGCACCTTAACCGGAACCAGCGACGGCTGCTGTGGCGCAGTCAGTCATCACCTGGGTGCCACAGAGGAAGCAAGGGGCTTCATACGACGCAATATTGATGCCTGGTGGCCGGCCATAGAACAGGGTGCCGAGGCGATTGTCATTACCGCCAGTGGCTGCGCGCCCATGGTCAAGGACTACGGACAGTTGCTGGCAACCGATGCCGCCTATGCCGACAAGGCCAAACGTGTGAGCGAACTGGCAAAGGATATCAGCGAAATCATTGCCGGAGAGACGCTTGCCGGCATCCTCAAACAGCCTGCCGACAAACTGAAGATTGCATTCCATTCACCCTGTACCCTGCAACATGCGCAGCGCATTAACGGCACGGTTGAGCAGTTACTGGCCCGGGCGGGTTATGAATTAACAGTAGTGGCAAACAGCCATCTCTGCTGCGGCTCGGCCGGCACCTACTCCATCCTGCAACCCGAAATGGCAACCACGCTGCGCGACAACAAACTGGGCGCCTTGCAAGCCGGCCGGCCTGATATGATAGCGACCGCAAATATCGGCTGCCTGACACACATGGCCAACCATGCAGAGGTACCTGTCAGGCACTGGATAGAATGTCTTGATGCGTTAATTCAGTAGCTGGAATTCGAGAAAAACCACCATGAAAAACACTGCTCTACCATTATTAATTGAACCAGATACCCTTGAAGAGTCATTATCTTACGACAACCTCATTATTGTCGACATGAATAAGGCAGAGACCTACCTAAAGATGCACATACCCGGTGCCGTGCAACTGGAGTACCTGCAGATTATCGCCAGCCGGAGACCGGTGATGGGACTGGTTCCGGATGACAAGACGCTGGCAACACTGTTTTCCTCACTGGGCATTGACGCAGACACGCATGTGGTTGCCTATGATGACGAAGGCGGCGGCCGCGCAGCTCGCCTGCTGTGGACACTTGAGGTGGCCGGTCACACTCGCGCATCGCTGTTAAACGGTGGCCTGCATAGCTGGGCAAATGAGGGCCACCCGCTCGACGCGACCCCCGTGTCGCCAACGGCAAAGACATTCCAGGTCAATCGCAATACCGGGCCATCTGCCGACAGCGCCTATATCAGAGAACAACTGGACAACGCTGACTGCCGCCTCCTTGATGTGCGCACCCCGGACGAATACAACGGCAGCAAAAGATTTGCTGAACGTGCCGGCCATATACCCGGCGCGGCAAATCTCAACTGGACAGAGGCCATCGATACCAGCCGCAACATGCGCTTTAAACCAGACGCGGAATTACAGGCCTTGCTGACGCCACTGGGTATCACGCCCGACAAGGAAGTCATCACCTATTGCCAGACCCACCACCGTTCCGCACATAGCTATCTCGTGCTCAAACACCTCGGCTACGAGCGCATCAAGGGCTACCCTGGCTCATGGTCAGACTGGGGAAATGACCCGGAATTGCCGGTGGAATAGGAACAATCTGAAAACGCAGATATATTATGCAGGATGGGTAAAGGAGCAACGCGACGTACCCATCAGATGTACCCATCAAACGCCCGTAATCCTACATGATGGGTACGTCACTTCGTTCCTTTACCCATCCTACGGTTTGGTATTATTCAGAAACAGGTTTGCAATCAATACTTGAAAAAATGCTCGCGGTAAAAGCGCAGTTCACGGATCGAATCACGCGTGTCATCCAGCGCCAGGTGTGTACCACCTTTCTTGAAACCATTCAGTGAATTCGGCGCCCAGCGCTTGATCAGCTCCTTGATCGTGCTGACATCAAGATTACGGTAATGAAAAAATGCTTCCAGCGTTGGCATGCAACGCGCCATAAACCGCCGGTCCTGGCAAATGCTGTTGCCGCACATGGGGGAAGCACCGGCCGGCACATATGCTTCGAGAAACTCGATCGTCTGATGCTCC
>DMKK01000243.1 GCA_003454335.1 Gammaproteobacteria bacterium
CCCGGCCTTTTTTATGCCCGGGAATGGCGCGGCTTGATGGGTGCGTCGCTACGCTCCTTCACCCATCCTACAAAACCATGCATCCTACGAACGGGGTACGATATTGAAGACTGTCTCCACTTTTAAATCGAGCACTTCATCCGCCCTGCCCCGGTTGACGGCAAACTCGACCAGGCCGTTTGCATTCGCATACCAGAAGGCTGCACCTGGCGTGACATCCGAAAACGTGCGCGCCTGCTTCACGGCCTGCCCGTTCACCTCCAGCAACGCACCCGGCGCAAGCGCGCTGGCACGTACCCCGGTAAGCGCATTTCCGAAACGGTCGATGTAAACCACCCGGCACAGGTCATCCGGCCAGTCCTTTTGTTCCAGGCAACGCACCGGTACCTGGCCCCCCGGCACCTTACCACCCCGCGCCAACCGCGCTGCTACCGGCGCGAACACATCACGTCCATGAAAACTCGCGGCTACTCCCTCCGGTTCCGCCAACTGCCAGCACTCAAGCTGCTGCGACTGCCGCACCAGCATGGTAAACAGGCCTTCATTCGGGCCGACATACCAGCGGCCATCGGCCTGCACCACCACGCCCGGACGGCTTCCGCCGACACCGGGATCAACAACACACAGGAACACCGTCTCCCGGGGAAACCCGCTGGTATAGGCCGGTAACAGGCAGGCAGCGCCCTGAATTGCAAAAGGGGGCAGATCGGAAAACAGGTTAATCACCGGGATACCCGGCGCCTGCTGCTGCAATACCGCCTGCACCTGGCCAATGTAGGGGCCTTCAAGCCCGAAGTCAGTGAACAGTACAATCATGCTGGTGTTATTTCAGGGTGTATCCGAGGGGCACTTATTTGAGTATCTTGCCACGGAAGGCGCGGGGAATACCACCATCCATCCCCATGTCGGACTGACATAGGTCGGCATGGGAATTTACAGTCCACACGTTTTCAATAACTTACCCCCTGCGCCAAGTTGCCAGGAATGGACAGGAGCAGACAAGCGATAACAGGAATAGGCCACGATATGGTCACACGCTGCCGTTCCATTGACAAGAGTAAAGCACCGTCCCATAATCTTACTAGTAAGATCACTTCGAGGGTGTATTATTATGGCAGAACTCGCAACAACCAAAATGTCTTCGAAAGGCCAAGTCGTTATTCCTGAGGATATCCGGAAGCGCCTGGGACTTGAAACCGGCGCACAGTTTGTCGTCGTTGCCGGCAAAGACGCAGTCATTCTGAAAACAATTTCCCCACCATCAATGGCCGAATTTGATGAACTAATCCGAAAAGCCCGGCGACAAGCACGCAAGGCAGGCATGAAACAATCAGATATTAAAAAAGCGGTCGCCGCGGTACGCAGCCGTCGATGAGAATTGTACTGGATACAAATGTACTGATTTCAGGAATCTACTTTAGCGGTCTACCCGGTAAAATATTACAGGCCTGGCGCTCCCGGGAACTCCAACTCGCCGTTTCGACAGAAATCCTTGAGGAGTACCTGAATGTTGCAGAACGGCTCGCAACACAATATGTCAATGTTGAGTATGAGGGAATCCTCGGTCTAATCGTTCAAAACACCGAACTGGTCCAATCCACGGATTTACCGGAACCCGTAAGTGAAGATCCTGACGACGATAAATTTCTTGCCTGCGCGTTGGCAAGCAATACTAATGTCATTGTCAGCGGTGATAGCGATTTACTCAAGGTATCCGGGTACTGTGGAATCCAGGTCATGACTCCGAAGTCCTTCATCACTGAGGTGCTCAATCAGTCTGGTTAAACGATGCGCTAAGAGAACATATTAAGGCGCATGATAGAGGCTTGGAAGATGCGCTTCGGAAAGTAATAAGAGAAGAACTCAAGAAAACAGGCTAAGAGGCAATGCGCGCGTGCCGACACCGGGAAGTTTTGAGGCGCTTCGAGTAAGAAATTACAGCATGCCTGGAATGAGACTATAATTGTGACCCTGTTTTTACATTGTGGGTTCAATCATGCAAACGACAGCTGAATTACAGGTCATACCGGTGGGTGAAGGTGTCTCCGTCCGGCAGCAGGTAATGCGTATTGTGGAACTGCTGCAGGGAAAGGATTTTATTCTGGAAACGCATGCCTCAGGCACGAATATCGAAGGCAAATTGACGGACATCCTTGCGGTTGTAGAACAAATTCACGCCACCCTGCACCGGGAAGGCAGTGTGCGGCTGGTGAGTTACCTGAAGCTGGAGACCCGCACCGACAAGGTGCCAACGCTGGCGGGCAAGCGGTTATAGGCCGGGTAGTTCTATTTGATGGGTACGTCACTTCGTTCCTTTACCCATCCTACAAAACCATACATCTTCGCAGGATGTGCTGAGCTTGCGAAGCACATCGATCGCGACAGATGCGCTTCGCCTACAAGGACGTAGTTGAGGGGCGTGAACAGGACGCGGAAGCTTCGTTCCTCAGCACAGCTACGATCGTAGCCTCGATTTAATGTTCATTCCGGACTGGCGCTAAATCGGACAAACAATGTTACCCAGGCGTTCAGTGAGCAGCATGTTCTCGCGGTAATCAATTGGCACCACTACCAGGCTGGGGCCTTTCTCATCCAGCGCCTGCCTGAGCGAAGCGGCAAGATCAGCGCTGTTTTCCACGTAATGACCGTGCCAGCCAAATGCATCTGCCAGTTTCATCCAGTCGGGGTTTCCAAACGCGAGGTCGGTATGCCGACCAAATTCCCCTTCCTGCTTCCAGGCAATCAGGCCGTAGGCGTTGTCCTCCCAGACCATCACTACAATATCGGCATCGAGGCGGCGTGCCGTCTCCATCTCCTGCACATTCATCAGGAAGCCGGCATCTCCGCAAATCGCCAGCACCTTCCTGTCCGGATGCACCAGGTTGGCGGCAATCACACCGGGCAGCGCAAAGCCCATGGAGCAGAATCCATTCGGAATCAGACAGGTATTGGGTTCATGGCACTGGTAATAACGGGCAATCCACATCTTGTGGGCCCCCACATCGGACAGCAGGATATCGTGTGGCCCCATGGCCTCGCGCACATCCCAGAGTACCTTTTGCGGCCGGATGCTGCCTGCAGTCAGGTCATCCCGGTACGCTGTGATTTCGGCAATCATATCGCGCCGGATGCCAGCCTGTTGCGAAGTGTCCCAGGACAGCCCGCCGGCCTCATCCACGCGCTGCACCAGCTGCTCCAGGGTATGAGCGAGATCACCGATGAGTTCGGTCTCGGGGTGGTAATGCGCATCAATCTCGGCCGGCAAAAAGTCTGCGTGGATGATGTCTTTATCACCGTCAGGGTTCCACAGACGCGGATGATACTCCACCATGTCATAACCCAGCGTGATGATCAGGTCCGCGGCAGCCAGGCCACAGTCACCGACATCTTTTGCAGCCAGGCCAATGGTAAACAGGCAGTAATCGGCATCCATGTCCACACAGCCCTTGGCCATAAAGGTACTGATGGCACCGATACCGGTCTGCTCGCACAGTCGGCGCAGCTGCTTGCTGGCACGTCGGCGAATGCAGCCATTACCGGCAATAATGATCGGGCGTTTGGCCTTGCGCAGTTTTTCGAAAGCCTGGTTGAGAATAAAATCGTCGGCGACAGGACGCCGGAACAGACGTGGTGCTAACGGTGCGGCTGATGAATCGTTCTTCGCAATATCTTCCGGCAGCTCAATCAGGCAGGCACCGGGTTTCTCGGTACGCGCGATGCGCACGGCTTTGCGCACGATTTCCGGGATGGTGTCTTCGTGGACCACGCCCATCGCCCACTTGGTCACCGGTTCAAACATCGAGACCACATCCATGATCTGGTGCGATTCCTTGTGCAGCCGCGTGGATGCGCCCTGGCCGGTCAACACCAGCATCGGTGCACGATCCATGTTTGCATCCGCCACGCCCGTGATCAGGTTGGTGGCACCAGGCCCCAGCGTTCCCAGGCAGCCGGCCGGGTTGCCCGTGAGCCGCCCATAGATTTCCGCCATAAAGGCAGCGCCCTGTTCATGCCGTGTCAGGATGAAGCGGATCTTCTCCGATTTCTCCAGCGACATCATGAAGTCGGCATTTTCCTCGCCGGGCACGCCGAAGATGTATTCAATCCCTTCAATCTCCAGACATCTGACGAACAGGTCTGATGCTTTCATAGTGTCGCTCCTGGGGTGCTCCGTATTGATGGGTGCGTCGCTACGCTCCTTCACCCATCCT
>DMKK01000068.1 GCA_003454335.1 Gammaproteobacteria bacterium
CTGCTGTACATGATGACCGGCACGCTCAACATGCAGGATCTTGCACAACGGCTGCCAGCAGTCGCGGATACCCGCACTATCAGGGTAGCCTTTGCCTTTGTGACCGTTGGTGTCAGCATCAAGCTGGCGCTGTTCCCGCTGCACCTGTGGCTGCCGAACGCCTATACCTATGCCCCTTCGGTGGTCTCGGCATTCATTGCCGCCACCGCGACCAAGGTCGGGGTTTACGTGCTGCTGCGGTTCTTCTTCACCGTGTTCGGTATCCGCTTTTCCTTTGCGGCCATGCATGTCGGTCAGATTCTCATGCTGCTGGCGGTCGCCGCCATCCTGATTGCCTCGCTGGTCGCCATTTTCCAGGACAATGTGAAACGCATGCTGGCCTACTCGAGCGTCGCCCAGATTGGCTACATCATCCTGGGCATCAGCCTGGCCACGACCGATGGCGTGACGGCTGGCATGCTCCATCTGTTCAACCATGCACTGATCAAGTGCGCGCTGTTTCTGTCCATGGGCTGCATCTTTCTGCGCCTCGGTTCGGTTGAGATCCAGGACATGCACGGACTTGCACGGCAAATGCCCTGGACCATGGCAGCCTTCGTGGCAGGCGGCCTGAGCCTGATCGGTCTGCCATTAACGGCCGGCTTCATCAGCAAGTGGTACCTCGTCAGCGCGGCACTCACGGGCGGCTACTGGCCACTGGCTGTCCTCATCCTGGTAAGCTCATTGCTCGCGTTGATTTATATATGGCGCGTGGTGGAGGCCGCCTATTTCCATGTGCCCGGCGCCACCATGCACCGGGTAAAGGAGGCGCCAGCCAGTATGCTGATACCCACCTGGCTGCTCATCGGTGCCAACCTCTACGTCGGCATTAACGCCGGCCTGATCACCAATATTGCCCACCAGGGCGCCGATAACCTGATCGGGCAGGTGCTGCGGTGAAACCTGTCGGCACCGCATCTGCATGAGCCCGGAAATAACCGTGCTGGCCTGTGTTGCCCTGCCGCTGCTGGCACCGGCCCTGATCACGGCATTGCACCGCCGACCCAATCCACGAGAGGCGGTTACCCTGTTGACCTCGGGGTGCCTGCTCCTGCTGGTGACGTCACTGCTGGGTGATGTCCTTGGCGGAGCCCGACCGGCCATCAACCTTGCGGAACCCCTGCCCGGGCTGAAAATCGGCTTCGAGGTCGAACCGCTGGGTTTGCTGTTTGCCCTGCTGGCAAGTTTCCTGTGGATGGTAACGTCGGTCTACTCCATCGGCTATATGCGTAACCACCACGAGTGGCGCCAGACTTCGTACTACTGCTACTTTGCCGTGGCACTCGGCAGCGTCATGGGCATCGCGTTTGCCGGCAACCTGTTCACGCTGTTCATTTTCTATGAACTGCTCACCCTGTCGACCTATCCGCTGGTGACCCATGCCGGCGACGATGCAGCCCGCGAAGGTGGCCGCATGTACCTTGGTTACCTGCTGGGCACATCCGTCATCCTGTTGTTGCTGGCTCTGGTCTGGACCTGGTCACTGACCGGCACGCTGGACTTCCGTGCCGGCGGCATACTTGAGGGTGCGGTAACACCCGGGGCCGCAAGCATCCTGCTGGTACTGTTCATTTTCGGCATCGGCAAGGCCGCGGTCATACCGTTTCACCTGTGGCTGCCAGCCGCCATGGTCGCACCGACACCGGTGAGCGCCCTGCTGCACGCCGTCGCCGTGGTCAAGGCCGGTGTGTTTACCGTGCTCAAGGTGGCCATCTACATATTCGGCATCGATTTCCTGGCAAAGGTCCCGGCCACCCAATGGCTGATGTATGTCGCTGCCGCAACCATACTACTGGCCGCTCTGGTTGCCCTGCGGCAGGACAATCTGAAACTGCGACTGGCCTGGTCCACGATCAGTCAGCTGTCTTACATCGTGCTGTGCGCCCTGCTGGTCACGCCACTCGGCATCGTGGGTGGCACGCTGCATATAGTCATGCACGCCTTTGCCAAGATCACGCTGTTCTTCTGCGCCGGCGCCATCCTGGTTGCCACGCACAAGACCCGTATCAGCGAAATGACCGGCATCGGGCGGCGCATGCCCTGGACCATGGCGGCTTTCACCGTGGGCGCCCTCTCGATGATCGGCGTCCCACCCACGGGCGGCTTTATCAGTAAATGGTATATTCTGCTCGGCGCCATCGATGCCCAACAGACGTTTGCCGTTGGTGTAATTATCGTGAGCACCCTGCTCAACGCCGCTTACTTCCTGCCCATTGTTTATGTTGCCTTCTTCCGCGCTCCAAAGAGCACCCCGAAAGCCAGACATGAAGCTGCACATGCGGAAGCACCGCTGGCGATGCTGCTGGCAATCACCGTGACAGCACTGGGCACCATGGTGTTGTTCTTCTTCCCGGACTTGCCCCTGGAGCTGGCACTGCAGCTGGCTGGAGACAGCAAATGAAGCAGCACTGGCTGGTCCGTCCCGGGACCATCCGCCTGTTGTGGGTCATATTTCTGCTGGTGCTGGCACTGACGGTCCTCGCAAGCCTGTTCACGGAAGTGCATGCCCGATTCCGGTTCGACGGCAGCTTCGCCTTTAATGCGTGGTACGGTTTTTTAAGCTGCATCGGTATGGTCCTGGTCGCCAAGCTGCTTGGTCGCCTCCTGCACCGCAAGGACAGTTACTATGACCGGGATTAGTGCCATGCCACCGGGCCTGCCGCTGATTCTTGGTGCCCTGTTGCTGCCACTGTTTGGCTTGAGAATGCGGGCCGCCCTGGTACTGGGACTGCCGCTGCTAACGCTCGCCCTGATCTGGCAGGTTCCGGACGGAGTCAGCCTGAAAATCCCCTTCCTCGAGTATGAACTCCTGCCCGTCAGCGGCGACAGTTTGAGCCGCTTGTTCGGAACGGTCTTCGCCATCATGGCCTTTGCGGGCGGACTGTTTGCCCTCAACCGTGCGCGTGCCATCGAGCTTGTGGCAGCTCTCATCAGTGCTGGCAGCGCCATTGGCGTCAGCTTTGCAGGCGACCTGATTACCCTGGTCGTCTTCTGGGAACTGCTGGCCCTGTCTTCGGCCCTGCTGGTGTGGTCCGCCATGACGGACCAGTCCTACCATGCAGGCATGCGCTATCTGGTGATACATCTCCTCGGTGGTGTGGTATTGCTGGTCGGTGTCATTGGCCATGTTGCTGACACCGGCTCGGTGACGTTTACCACCATGGCACTGGACAGTCCCGCGCACTGGCTGATACTCGCCGGTTTTCTGCTGAATGCCGGCGCACCACCCCTGTCGGCGTGGTTGCCGGACGCCTATCCCGAGGCATCACCAGCGGGCATGGTGTTCCTGTCGGCCTTTACCACCAAGACGGCCGTCTATGTACTCCTGCGGGGATTTCCCGGTGCCGACATCCTCATCTTCATCGGTCTGTACATGATCTTCTATGGCATCGTGTACGCCTTGCTCGAGAATGACATACGCCGCATCCTGGCCTACAGCATCGTGAACCAGGTAGGTTTTATGCTCTGCGGTATCGGCATTGGCACCGAACTGTCCCTGAATGGCGCTGCCGCACATGCCTTTGTCCACATTATTTACAAGGCGCTGCTGCTGATGTCGGCAGGCTCGGTTCTTTATATGACGGGCAAGCGCAAGTGTACCGACCTTGGCGGCCTTTTCAGGAGCATGCCGCTAACGACGATCTGCGGAATAATTGGCGCGCTTTCCATTTCTGCGTTCCCGCTCACCTCGGGCTTCATCAGCAAGTCAATGATCTCGCAGGCAGCAGCAGATGAAGCCATGGCCGTGACGTGGTTACTGCTGACCGCGGGTTCTGCCGGTGTGTTTCTGCATGCGGGTATCAAGTTCCCGTGGTTTGTCTTCTTCCAGAAGGACTCCGGACTGCGCCCCCCCGACCCACCGCTCAACATGCGGCTAGCCATGATTCTGTGCGCCTTGCTTTGCATCGCGATCGGCATATGGCCGGCACCGCTCTACGCCATCCTGCCCTTCCCTGTCGACTACGCGCCCTACACACGCACGCACGTCGTTGCAATGTTACAACTGCTGCTGTTCTCGGGCCTCGCCTTTTTCATCATGCTGCCGTACCTGCAGCGCACACTCACCATCACGCTCGATTGGGACTGGTTCTACCGCTGGCTGGGACCACGAGCTATTAACCGGATGACACAGGTACTCAGCCGCTGGCATACCCAGTCACGCAGCGGTTTTCTGAGACAGCTGGGAAATCTGTTTGGCACACTGTTCCTGTACCACGGACCGCGGGGGATTCTGGCTCGCACCTGGGCCACCGGCAGCATGGTGCTGTGGGTGGTCATCCTGCTCGGGATCTACCTGGTTGCCTATTATTACTGATCCTTATGGACAACCTTTGACATGCCTCTAATTGTGGCTGAATACACTTAAACGACTGC
Organism: Gammaproteobacteria bacterium; assembly: GCA_003454335.1. Classification (GTDB taxonomy): domain Bacteria; phylum Pseudomonadota; class Gammaproteobacteria; order UBA9214; family UBA9214; genus UBA9214. Next base: position 4,414 of record DMKK01000068.1, read on the forward strand.
CCAGAAACCGGAGACCATTTCAGCTTTAGCACGAAAAAAAACGGCCCCCGGAGGGGCCGCTGTTGCCAGTGTTGC
>DMKK01000222.1:0-2995 GCA_003454335.1 Gammaproteobacteria bacterium
CTGAGATGCTTCTATGATACGGACAATCTGTGCTTATGTATGCGGCGCACTAATACTTATTACAGCCCTGATCCCGCCAGTTTTTCTCATTCTTGATAAAGCCGGCTTCTAACAATGATGTATAAAAATACCTCATCAAAAAGAGCCTCCTCGAGTTGATAGGAATACCCAGACACTAACTCCTGGCGAGGTACACCATGTCGGCAGGGGACTGTTGTGATATTGCTACCTTTGCACAACCTTCTCGGCACCATAAATTAAGATCCCCACTAGAATAGTAGAGACGCCCAACTAATATTCCCCAGATTCTTCATAATCCCCTGGTCCCAGGTCGGGAAATATCCTTCAGGGTCTATCCAGAGCATCCATCAACGCCACTTTGTTGATTATTAAGTGGTCGCACTTAATTGAAAATGTCCGCATGGTTAGCAAGGTGGAATCTTACTATCATGTTATTTATGCAAATTCTCTGGACTTCACCCTCAGCAAAATCGGACAGGGCCACTCCTGCAACTATTCTTGAACAGCCGCCGGCTGGGTACGTTTTATACCCCAGTTAAAACTCTCCTGCCTTTCCTTGTCGAGCGCGTAGTCGGTCTCGTTGGCCACAGTTTCTGCTTCCTGTATCCAGCCGCCACCCATGGCCTTGTAGAGGCTAACGAGTGAGGCATAGACATCATTCATACTCTCGGTATGCAGCAGCTCGGCATCGAACAGGCGGCGTTCCGAGTCCAGCACCTCGATATAACTGACCTGGCCCTCGTCATAGCGGATATTCGCAAAGCGGGAGTAATCCTGCAGCGCCTTGACCCGCCGGCCCTGCGCCGCGAGTTCTTCACGGCGTTTGACGCTTGAGATCAGCGCATCATCCACTTCCTGGAAGGCGGTTTGCACGGTCTGCGTATAGCTTACCAGCACCTGACGCTGTACTGCTTCCGAGGCGCGTACCTGGCTGCTGATACGGCCGCCGGTAAAAACCGGTCCCAGCGCATCGGCACCAATACCCCAGATTTCTGATGAGCCTTGCAGCAGGTCAGAGAGCTCGGTACTGGCATAGCCAAACAGACCGGACAAAGAAATAGTCGGAAAGTACTGGGAACGAGCCACGCCGACCTGGGCGTTGGCGGCAATCAGGTCCTGTTCTGCCCGCTGGATATCCGGGCGACGTGTCAGCACTTCAGAGGGGATGCCCGCGGGCACTTGAGGCAGGCCGAGTTCGTCAATGGGCTTGCCGCGTGGAATATCACCGGGATTGTGGCCAAGCAGAATGGACAGTGCATTCTCCTGCAGTGCTATCTGTCGTTCCAGGGATGGTATGCGCACCGCGGCCTGCTCGTATTCGGAGCGTATCTGGGCTACCTCGAGCTCGGACACCACGCCACCATTGAACTGGATTTCGAACAATTCAACCGATTCGCCGCGCGATTCGAGTGTTCGAACAGCGATCTCCAGCTGGCGGTCGAGGTTGCGCAGGTTGATATAACTGCTGGCCACGGATGACACCAGTGTCGTGATGACGGTGCGTCTGACTTCTTCCTCTGCCAGTAATTGTGCGCGGCTAGCCTCGGTCGCGCGGCGAATGCGGCCCCAGACATCCAGTTCCCAGCCGACATTCAGTGATGCAAGGTAGCTATCATTGATGCGTGAACTTCCGGCCGGGCGGTTGCGTCTAGCCGCGCCGTCATAGCCGACCTGCGGGTAGAAACCGGCGCGGGTAATATCTACACGCGCTGCAAATTCCTCGACGCGGGCCGCTGCGATGCGCACGTCCTTGTTGTTCGCCAACGCATCCTGAATCAAGGCATCCAGCACGGGATCATTGAACTGTTCCCACCACCTGGCGTTTACCGTGCCGCTGGCGTCCTTAATGGTAAAGCGCCATTCATCCGGTGTGTCAACGACCGGTCTGACATAGTCCGGCCCAACAGTGCAACCGGTGACTGTAGCCAAGATGATTACCACACCTGCAAATTTCAACATACTAAACATCCTCGCTCCCGGTTCCGGTTGCAGGTGTTTCTGCGGTGGTATTGTCCGCGACCCGTCCACCGGCCATTTTTTCTTTCATACTGATGATCAGGTAATAAAACAGCGGCACAAAGAACAGTGCCAGCGTGGTAGCGCCAATCATGCCGCCAATGATGCCGGTACCGATGGAGTGGCGTGAAGCGGCACCTGCGCCACTGGCCAGAACCAGCGGCATCGATCCAAGGATGAATGAGAATGAGGTCATCAGGATCGGCCGCAGCCGCAGCCGCGCGGCTTCCAGTGCCGCATCGAAGGCAGAGAGTCCTTCAGCATATTTCAGTTCCGCGAATTCAACGATCAAAATTGCGTTCTTGGCCGACAGGCCGATGAGCGTTACCAGTCCGATCTGGAAATAGACATCATTCTCCATGCCGCGTAGCCACACGGATACCAGTGCGCCGAAGATACCAAATGGCACGGCCGTGATGACGGCGACCGGTAGTGACCATTGTTCATACTGCGCGGACAAAATCAGAAATACCATGACAATGGCAAAGGCAAAGATGATGGCCGAGGAACCGCCAGCCTTCTTTTCCTCGTAGGCCTGGCCGGCCCATGAATAGGTGAAGCCATCCGGCATGACCTCGTCGGCAACCGCTTCCATCGTCGAGATCGATTGCCCGGAACTAAAGCCGGTGTCTGCATCGCCGGTGATCTTTGCGGCCATAAAACCGTTAAAGCGTGGCAACAGGTCGGGTCCGGTAACATAACGGGACGTCACCACGGAGGACAACGGCACCATCTCGCCTTCACGCTGGCGCACAAAAATATTCTGGATATCCTCGGGTTTTTCACGAAAATCCGGTTCAGCCTGCAGAATGACCTGCCAGACGCGTCCATACTTGTTGTACTGACTAACATACAATGAGCCAAATAATGTTTGCAGTGCTGCATACACGTCAGGTACCGAAACGCCGAGTGTTTCGCTCTTGGCGCGATCGACATCCGTCATCAGTTGCCGTGATGC
>DMKK01000222.1:3100-10009 GCA_003454335.1 Gammaproteobacteria bacterium
CCGCCCTGGCCGCGGTTTTGCAGCCAGAACTCGAAGCCACCCTGGGTGCCGAGCCCCGGGATCGAGGGTGGATTAATGGGGATGGCGACACCTTCCTGCAGTGCCTGCAATTTGGGCGTGACATAGGCGATCACATCGCTCACCGACATGCCCGCTTCCTGGCGCTCGTCAAAATCCTTTAACGAGACGAACACGGTACCGTTGTTGGTCTTGAATTGGCTATCGATGAGGCTGTAGCCGGCGAGTGCAGAGTAGTCTTCCACGGCCGGGTGCTCGGAAAAAATTTCGGCAACTTCCTGGGTCATGGCCTGGGAGCGGTCGAGGCTGGCACCGTCCGGCAAGATGACGGCCGCGAATACATAGCCCTGGTCCTCGGCCGGTACGAAACTACCCGGGATTATGTTGAACAACATGCCAATACCGAACAGCATCGCACCCAGCGCGATCATGGCGATCGTGACGCGCTTCATTGTCAGGCTGACACCGTTTGCATAGCGCGCGGTGATGCTATCCATCCAGCTATTGAACCACTTGAAGAAACCACCGGGTCCACCACTGGACGGCTTGATCAAAATAGCCGACAGGGCCGGGGTCAGGGTCAGTGCGACGAAACTCGATATCGCCACCGAGATGGCAATGGTGATGGCGAACTGTTGATAGAGTACGCCGGTGGTCCCCGGCATAAAGGCAACCGGCACGAACACGGCAATCAGCACCAGCGTGGTGGCGATCACCGGCCCGGTCACTTCCTCCATGGCCCTGAAGGTCGCGTCTTTCGGGGACAGACCGAGATCCTCGATATTGCGTTCCACGTTTTCCACCACCACGATAGCATCATCACAGACGATACCGATTGCCAGCACCAGTCCAAACAGGGTCAGCAGGTTAATGGAAAAGCCCAGTGCAGACATGCCGATAAAGGTGCCGATTACCGAGACAATAATGGCAATGGTCGGGATCAGGGTAGTGTTGATCTTCTGCAGGAACAGGTAGGTCACCAGCACCACCAGAAATATGGCGATGAGCAGCGTTTCGATGACTTCATCAATCGACGCCTTGATGACCTTGGTGGTATCAAACGAGACCTTGTAGCTGATGCCTTCCGGGAAGCTCTGTTTCAGCTTTTCCATTTCGGCACGTACATTTTCGGCTACTTCGAGGGCATTCGAGCCCGGTTGCTGGTAGACCGCAACAAAGGTTGACGGGCTGCCGTTCAGGGTGGAACGCAGCATGTAGCTCTTCTGCCCTTCCTCGGAATACCCGACGTCCTTGAAACGCACGATAGCGGCGCCGTTGGGGTCGGCCCGCAGGATAATGTCGTCGAACTCATCGGGTTCCGAAAAGCGCCCCGCTGTGACCACCGGGTAGGTCATCTCGACTGGTTCGTTGGTGGGTGACTGGCCCAGCCGTCCTGCACCGAATTGTTGATTTTGCATGCTGACCGATTGCTGGATATCAGACGGTGTGATCGACAGGCTGGCCATGCGATCGGGTTGCAGCCACAGGCGCATGGCAAGATCCGGCAGACCCATGATGGAGGCCTGGTTGGCGCCCGGGACGCGCTTCAGGGCATCCAGCACATACAGATTGGCGTAATTGCCGATAAATTTTTCGTCATAACGACCATCCGGTGAATTGATGCCAATCAGCATCAGGATACTGGCCGAGCGCTTCTCTACCTTGACGCCAGCATTGCGTACCGTGTCCGGTAATTCGGGCAGGGCGAGGCTGACACGATTATTGACCTGTACCTCGGCGGTGTCCGGATCGGTATTGATATCAAAGTAGACGGTGAGGGTCATTTCACCGGTGGCAGAACTGGACGACTCCATGTACAGCATGTTGTCGACACCGTTGATCTGCGTCTCGATAGGTGCGGCAACTGTATTTGCAACGGTCTCGGCATCGGCGCCCGGATAACTGGCGCTGACGGTGACCTGTACCGGGGTAATGGCCGGGTACTGGTTGATCGGCAGGCTGGACATGGATACGAGTCCGGCAATGACCACGATAATGGAGAGCACCATCGACAGAATCGGGCGCTGAATAAACGTCGCTGAAATCATGGCGGTACGCCTAGTTTGCGTTCGGGGTGCTGTCGGCCGACGATTGCGCAACCGGTTCGGTAATCTTCACCGGGACGCCGGCGCGTAACTTCAAGACACCCGTAACGACCACGGTGTCACCCGCCTCAAGCCCCGTGTCGATAAACCAGTCTTTGTCATGCCAGGGGCCCACGGTCACCGGGCGGAATTCTGCCTTGCCTGCGGCATCCACTACCCACACAAAGCTACCCTTGGCGCCCTGCTGAACGGCCTGCTTTGGAACCAGTATGGCATTAGGCCGAATCGAGCCTCTGATGAGGGCACGTACGAATTGGCCGGGGCGTAACTGTTTCTCCGGGTTGTCGAGCTCGGCACGAATCAGGAAGGTCCCGGTGGCTTCGCTGAGTGAAGCATCGGAAAAGGTAATTTTACCGGTATGTGGATAAACAGAACCATCTGCCAGTACAATTTCAACGACATAATCCTTGTCAGCCGGAGCAGTAATAATACCCTGCTTTATGTTGTCATGGTGTTTGAGTATTTGGTTCTCGGAGACGCTAAATTCAACCCACATGGGGTCAAGCTGTGCCACATAGGTCAGCAGGCTGTCACCCATACCGATGTAAGCGCCTTCCCGCATCACGGCATAACTCGATAGCCCGGTAACCGGTGTTTTGATGGTGCAGTAGCCAAGATCCAGTTCGGCCTGAACCACCCTGGCCATGGACTGTTCCACCGCGGCGGCGGATTCACGATAATAGCCATCTGCGTCATCCAGTTCCTTTTGCGCAACCGCCTTTTTCTTTGCCAGTGGCCGGATACGGTTCAAATTGATAAGTGCCGTTTCCTTGCGTGCCTGTTGCTGCGCCAGTTCGGCCCTGGCGGCGTTCAGTTGTGCCTCGAACGGTTTTTTGTCCATCTCGAACAGCACATCGCCGGCTTCAACCATGGAGCCTTCCATGTATTCACGTCTGTCGAGGAAACCCTCTACCCGTGAACGGATTTCGACGCGGCGGGAACTGGCGGTCTTGCCGACAAATTCAGTTACAACCGGTGTGTCCCTGGGTTCAATTTTGATGACGGTGACTTCAGGTGCGCTAGCCGTCGTATCGACGGCTTCCTTGCTGCACCCACCGAGGGTGAACGACAGTAAAATGGTCGCAAAGAGAGCGGTGGCGGAGGTTCGATACCCCGCTGGTGTAATGTAGTGGCGAATTGGTGTAATCACGCAATATCCTTATAGTTGTTGATGGAGAAACACCCAAATGATGATGCCGCTGCAGATCGCCTGGCGCGCATCATAATACCATTATTAACTCTCTCAGCTGGTCAAATATTGCTTCGAAAAATAGTAGCGTGCAAGGGTGCCGCCAACACGCAGAATGACCCGCCCCAGGCCATTTCTTCGAGCAGGGGTTTCAGTACATATACACTGCACTGTTGATTTGCACGTTCGATCGAGCCACTTGAACTGGTATTTGCATTCTCCCCACCAGATCACCGAAGCCATCATATGTTTTGGCCAGACTGATGCGGTTCAAAATAATGTGCACATGTTGGGTAATATTTAGATGGAATTCAACAAGTGTGGTCACTGCTGTATCTAAACTTGACCACAGGACCCTGCAAGCGCACACCATTACATAAAACACGAGATAAAGTACACTTGCCCACCATGAAAACAAGGACAAGTGTTATGAACTGGCTGCTGGTCGTTCTGGTTGTGGCCAATCTCCTGACATTCCTGTGGCTCAGCCAGCATCAGGAGTCGCGGCACGCAACTGAGCGAGCGCAGACTGATGCAGCAACCCCCGAGGTCGCCAGAACAATATGGCTATTGAGTGAACGCGACGGCATGCCGGTGGTGATGACAGGTGCAACGCCTGTCGAGCAGTCACAGGAAGACATTGAGGCGCAACTGGACCCGGTGACTGTAACGACTGAACTGGACACGCCGGAGCAGCCAGACGAATCACCGGGAACCGATGCGGTCGCAGGTCCGCCACCACAACCAGTAGAGGTATGTCAGACTATTGGTCCCTTCAAAGACCGCACAGCAAGTGATCCAGTTGTCACCTGGCTGGAGGAACGAGGCAGAGTGGTGTCTGCAAGATCTGGCAAGGTGAACGTAAGGATAGGATACTGGGTGTATCTGAATTCGATGCTAGCGACAGAAGCCGTGCGTATCATGCAGGAACTGAAAAACAAAGGCGTAATGGATTACAACCAAAACGCCCGGAATGAGATATCGCTGGGTATATACGTCAAACAGCAGATCGCTGAGCAACGTCAAAAGAGTATCGAGGCACTTGGCTATACTCCGCTGGTGAAACCGCTCTACCGGAACCGGATACGGTACTGGGTTGATGTGAGAGAAACGGAAGCTGATATGCTTTCCGCTGAAGAATGGGATTTACATCTGGCCAACACTCCCGACAGCCGGCGCAAATCGACGGCATGTCCTTGATTCAAGTTACAAAAGGCTAAAGGACAGGAATACCCCCTAAAGTAGAATATTCAGAGTGGCCATTTGTAACTGTTTGGCGGACCCAATTACCTTCTGGCGCATCCTCAATTCATATCTGCGGTCTGGCTAATACCTGCGTCCAATAAATCGGGAAATCAGATCCATCGACAGTGTAACTTGCTGCCCCAAACTCTGTATACAAAGGACGCATGATGTTTGCACAGTGACCAGGACTGTCTAGCCACACTGTCATAACTGCGTCGATCGCCTGTTGCCCGGCTGCGATATTTTCACCAACAGCAGACCAGTCATAGCCTGCATTCATGACCCGGTCTGCTGACCCTAAACCATCTGAGCCGGTGTGGCTGAAATAATTGTGATCACCCATATCGCGGCTGTGTTCATATGCAACATCCTCCAGTGTGCAATGCCAGTTCAAGGCGGTAGTGGCCTGATATTCCTCACTACCGCAATTACGCGCCAGAGATCTGGCATCATTTATATGTGTCAACATTTCCTTATCTGCATCTGACATACACTGGTCGATGACGGCCTGTGGTGTACTGCCCAGGTTATATGACGCACTGCCTCCTGTTTGCTGCTCTGGGCTATCAGGTGTGGAAGGCGCTGGTGGGGCTTGTGTGACATTGCTGTCATCCTGGGTGGACACTTGGCTGCCTGACACAGCGTCCGAACCAGATGAGCTACCGCAGGCTGATAGAAGTGTGGAGAAGAAACAGATGCTTACGATAGATAGCGGCGCTTGTATAGGCAGATGCCGCACTAATACAGTTGTCATAAAAAGGTAGCTAGATTTGGAAAAAAGATATTTCAACCTGGAACACCCCGTAAATATTGTTAAGTAGGACACATACAACTTTTTCATTGTGTGATTAATTCCGCAAATAAAAGAATTATGCTGGCGTAAGAATAATGATGACGGAGGTACGTGAGTGTTCCGTCGGGTCGGCCCGTGAGGGTTTCTGGGCGGGTGAACGGCGGGGGTGCGTCTGCGGAAGCGGTCGTTTCGTGGTTTATTATATAAGCAGCCGCTTAACGGGTACCATCGACCGGTCGTGACCCTGCATCAGCGGGGCTTTCTGTGTACTGGGAACGTCTGTTTTACCCGATAGTTGCCGTTCGGAATCGCGCCCTCTCCCCGACTCGAAAGCGGCATCTGTAATGGTCGCTCTCCAGGGTGCCCGTTTTTTTATACGTGCTGTGCACCCTGTTTCGGTGCAGGCACGGACGATCCATCGCGGCGGATATCGTCAATGGCTCAACGACAATCACCCAACCCGTTACTTCAGCGTCTTAGATTGAATATCTGAAAGAGCCCTCTTCCATTAACAACCGGGAATACCGAGTGGACCCGGGGCATCAGGCAGGACACAACAACCCGCGATAACGGACAACAGAATAACAATAGAGATCACCTTGAAGAGCCTTGACATTATATAATTGCACTCCTGTAAATGCAGCTTGATTAACGTCGTGTATCAGCTGCGTTTTATGTATCTGGTGATACGGTAACTCTTATCCCGATATCAAACGATATAGTTGAATCAACAACGTCCTTTTTTTGCTTGGCCGGGAGGACAGAAGTGGGAACCAGGATTCCCGGATCGGGGCTGGCTGCGTTCATACTTCGTTTTCCTATAACTGTTGGTATGTCGTGAGTCATCGTCTGTGTTAACCGCAGCACCGATCGCTCCACCTAGGCCCCCACCGACAATCGCACCGTCACGCCCGCCAATCTCATTGCCAATTGCTGCGCCGGCCGCACCGCCAATTCCACCACCAATTGCCGCATCCAGTGTGGAACCGGCGTTTGCTTGAGCAACCGTCAGTGTAAATGCCAAAAGTAGGTAACGTATATTCATGGATACATGCTCCGTCAAAAGTGGGTGAGTATCTCTGATTATCGATACTGTCATTAGATGTTATGTGACCATGGTCTCAATCTTTGACATATATGTGAAAATTTGTGACGAATGGCCACACCCTGCGTGTTTCCGTTCACGGATATCTTGTGGTTGGCCGCCGATGATATAACCATCGAAACAGCAGATGGTAACGGAGACAGACATGCACAAGTTGATTATTGGACTGATGGTGATTTTCTTCCTGGGTGACCCCGGTTTGCAGACACTGGCATGGCTTGGCGATATGAAGATTTATATGGTTGCCGCCGCAATCGCGCTGGTTTCCATACCCTATGTGACCTCTCAGCTCGACGGGTGATCCCGGCACGGCGGCAACCCGACACTGCCCGTGCAAACACCCTGCGGCGGCCTTCGGGTCGCCGTTTTTTGCTTGGCACTGTAGATCCGGAGTTGACCGAAATCGAAGGTTTAAAGTACACCCTCTCCCGGCATAGCCAGATCGCTGACAGTT
>DMKK01000030.1:0-1067 GCA_003454335.1 Gammaproteobacteria bacterium
TACTACAACAGCGTGGAAAAGTTTCCGGTGCTTACTATCGAGCGCATCACGCACCGCAACAACCCGATTTACCCCGGCACCTACATGGGCCGGGCGCCCTTCGATGAACCATCCGTGATGTCCATGGCGCTGAATGAGGTATTCATCCCGCTATTGCAGAAACAGTTCCCGGAGATTGTGGATTTCTATCTGCCGCCCGAGGCCTGTTCCTACCGGATCGCCGTGGTCAGCATCAGAAAGGCCTACCCGGGACATGCCCGGCGCATCATGTTCGGGGTGTGGTCCTACCTGCGCCAGTTCGCCTATACCAAGTTTGTCATCGTGACCGACGAGGACATCAACGTGCGCAACTGGAACGAGGTGATCTGGGCGATCAGCACCCGCATGGACCCCGTGCGCGACAGCGTGCTGGTGGAAAACACACCCATCGATTATCTCGACTTTGCCAGTCCGGTCTCCGGGCTGGGTTCGAAAATCGGCTTTGATGCCACCAACAAATGGCCGGCGGAAACCAGCCGGCTGTGGGGACGGCCCATCAGCATGTCGGACGCGGTGACACAGCGGGTTGACGACATGTGGGACGAACTGGGAATCATTTGAGCACGTAAAATTCCGGGCATGCATACTATGAAAAACAAACCAGATAGCTACGCAGTGTTTGACCTCGACAATGAAGCCGGTTACATGGCCTGGCGTGAGCAAAAACTGCTGGCCTACCCGACCGACATCGAGGCACTGATCGTTGAGGTCGATGATCCGCGCCAGCTGACGGGTGCAGAATTTGAGGCCCTCCATGCATGCTGCCGCAAGACCAACATGGCCATCTATGCCTGCTCCACCGGCAGTGATCCGGACAAGGCAATAGCCAAATCACTGGGCAAACAATTCAGGCTGACCGAACTGGACTGCAACATGGGTGCAGATGATGACGGCGTGACGTCCCTGAAGGTCGTGGAGGGAAAGTGGCGCAGTGGCTACATCCCCTATACCAACCGCCCCATCCACTGGCACACAGACGGCTATTACAATCTGCCGGAGCGCCAGATACACGGACTGCAACTGCACTG
>DMKK01000030.1:1170-6113 GCA_003454335.1 Gammaproteobacteria bacterium
CCCGAGTACATACGCGCCCTGATGGCACCGGATGTTATGACCATCCCGCCGAACAACGAAAACGGTGAACAACTGCGTCCGGCGCGCAGCGGCCCGGTATTTTCGGTACTGGAGGATGGTAACCTGCACATGCGTTATACCGCACGCACCCGCAGTATTGAATGGTCCCCGGACCCGCTCACCCAGGCCGCGGTCAAGGCCCTGGAGGCCTTTCTCGATTCATCTTCGCCCTACATCTACCGCGCCACGCTGCAGCCCGGGCAGGGACTGATCAGCAACAATGTCCTGCATGACCGCTCCGGATTTGATGACGATAGTGAGCACACACGGCAACTTTACCGGCTGCGGTATTATCAGCGCATAAAGCAATAAGAAAACACTCGAAAGAACAAATGCGTAGGTCTCTTAATACCACCTGTAGGAGCGGCGTCCTCGCCGCGATTCGCGCCGGCGACGCCGCTCCTACAAGTACCCGTTGCATCAGTCCAAAACAATATCAAGATGTCAGTATATTAACTGAACGTACGCTCATAGAGTGGCAGGGCCTTCTGCGCCATGCTGCTTATATGTCTGGGCAGCCAGAGTGCATCCACATCCAGTCCATCCAGGAAATTTTTGACTTCCAGCCCCAGTTCAGTATCGCCTTCCATCTGTAACCGACGCTGGAAAAACAGGGTGTCGGTATCTTCACACCGCGCAGCAAGCAGCAGGAATGCATGCAGGGTACCGGTGATGGACAGATCCGGCATATTCTTCGTACGGCTGGCCACCAACCTGCCCTGTTGCAGGGTGATGCAGAAGGTCAGTTGCATGTCACGGATATGGATGCGTACGGTTCGACCCTGCAGGTAATCCATTTCTCCGTCCCGCAAGGCGCTGGCAAAGACCCGATTAAGAACGGTAACGACTACCGTGCCGTGCACCCTGCTCGGTATAGCTGCAAGGGGTAATGACAACGGACGGGGGAACAACGGTACTTTATCAGGGGAATCAGTCATGGCTGTATTGAACATGTGGTTTCCGAATTGGCCGAGAGTGCTGTACACAGGGTATTGTCGCCTCAGCCACGCCTTGTGACCTTGATCGAGATCAATATTAGAGAATGCCAAACTGCCTTATTTGCTGGCGCAACCCAAATTGTTATAGATAGAGGAAAGCACATCTATTGTCTGCGCATATTCGCTTATAAGCTTCTCTACCCCCCTGTCGTTCAAACCCGCCTTCATTTTACTTTCCACGTATGCGCAGACCACCGCATTAAATTCTTCCATTGTTGCAATTTTCTTACCGCCGGTGGCTGCAAACGCACCAGAAGAAGCAGTAATAGACAGGATTACAAGAAAGCATACAGCAACAATATTTTTCATACCCCCTCCCCCAGTTAATGCCTGGCAATAAACAAGAATTAACACAACAGGCCATGAGTCATCGGGGCAGCCTGACCGCCGCTGCGAGCAACAAACAAGATTTACGGGGACCATGACTGGTGCTAATTTCGAATCTACTATACCCGCAGACACACCCTATGGCATGTACTCATTCTGGCATGTTTACCGGGTATTCGTTGAAGCGAAAAGACTTTATCCTCTATCAGCTTCCCGAACTTGCTTGCCTGTCAATTCGCTTAACGAATCCAGCGTTGTTGGTTTTATTGCCCCTCTGGCGGCAGTAAAGATATAATCTTGCATTTCAACGAGATTCAGGAGCCTGTCGGACGCTCTTTACAACTAATTGATCCGTCAATACGATTCATTTCTTTCAGGGCTGTTGAAAATAATAGTACATTGTCTTTCCCTTGCAAGACATCGTGGATTTTATGTCGAAAACCTCACCAACTCTTACCACTTGCCCGTATTGTGGCGTTGGCTGCGGTGTGGCCGCCACACTGGATGAACTTGGCCAGGTCACCGTCAAAGGCGATAAATCTCACCCCGCCAATGAGGGACGCATGTGCTCCAAGGGCACCGCACTGGGTGACACGGTGTATTTGCAGGAACGCTTGCTATATCCGGAAATTGCAGGTGAACAGGTTAGCTGGGACCAGGCGCTGGACACGGTTGCCGGTGAGTTTGGTCGCATCGTCAGGGAGCATGGCCCGGATGCGATTGCATTTTACGTCTCCGGGCAATTATTAACCGAAGACTACTATGTCGCCAACAAGCTGATGAAAGGCTTCATCGGCTCGGGAAATATTGACACCAACTCCCGTCTTTGCATGTCATCTGCCGTCGCCGCTTACAAACGAGCATTCGGTGAAGATATCGTACCCTGCTGTTATGATGATCTTGAGCGCGCCAAGATGATCGTGCTCACAGGCAGCAATACAGCCTGGTGCCATCCAGTTTTGTATCAACGCATCGTCAAAGCCAGGAAGTGCAACCCTGATTTATTCGTGGTGCTCATTGATCCGCGTCGCACACAAACCGCAAACGTCGCTGACCTGCATCTAGGCATCAAACCAGGCAGAGATGCAGTTCTGTTCAATGGCCTGCTGAATTACCTGGATGAGGCCGGAGAGAACAATGAGATATTTTCCTCCAACTTCACCACCGGCATGGAGGAAGCCCTGGCCGCTGCAAAAGACTCCGCGCCCAGTATCAAAGCCGCGGCTAAATCCTGTCAGTTACCCGTCGAGGATGTTCACGAATTTTACCGTATGTTTGCCCGTACCGAGCGAGTGGTTACGGTCTTCTCCCAGGGCACCAATCAGTCCAGCAGCGGAGTGGACAAAGCCAATTCATTGATTAACTGTCATTTATTTACTGGACGTATTGGCCGCCCGGGTATGGGGCCATTCTCGCTTACCGGTCAACCCAACGCCATGGGCGGTCGTGAAGTGGGTGGGTTGGCAAATCAGCTGGCCGCGCACATGGAGCTGGAAAATCCCGAGCACACTGATCGGGTGCAACGATTTTGGGACTCACCCGTTATTGCAAGGAAATCAGGAGCCAAAGCGGTCGACCTGTTCCGGAACATCGCTGACGGAAAAATCAAAGCCGTCTGGATCATGGCGACCAACCCTGTGGTAAGCCTGCCGGAGGCCGACAAGGTTCGGGCAGCCCTGGAACAGTGCGAACTGGTAGTTGTCTCGGATTGCGTGCGTGAAACCGATACTGTGAAGCTGGGACATGTGCGTTTGCCCGCGCTTGCCTGGGGTGAACAGGACGGAACCGTCACCAACTCTGAACGGTGTATTTCCCGTCAGCGGGCATTTCTGCCCGTACCAGGCCAGGCCAGGTCCGACTGGTGGATCATCACGGAAGTAGCAAAACGCATGGGCTTTGCCGATCACTTTGATTTCAACGATCCTGTTGATATTTTCCGCGAGCATGCGGCCTTGTCCGGCTTTGAAAACAATGGCCAGCGGGCCTTTAATATAAGTGGACTGGAAACGCTCAGCTACGACGAGTACGACACGCTTAAGCCTGTACGCTGGCCCGTTACTGCGGCTGCACCCAACGGCACAGATCGTCTGTATGGCAACGGGAAATTCAGTACAGCGGATGGCAAAGCCCGGTTCATCCCCATTACGCCCCGAAACCCGGTCAGCCAACCCACGAGCGAATACCCCTATGTGCTGAATACCGGTCGTGTTCGCGACCACTGGCATACGATTACCCGAACCGGCATGTCCCCCCGCCTGTCTTCGCACACCTTTGAGCCGTATGTGGAAATTCATCCTGAAGATGCCGCACGGGAAGAGGTTGTCGACGGTGGCCTCGCGTGCGTTGAGTCCGCTCATGGTCATGTGTTTGTTCGCGTTCGCGTCAGTGATAGCCAGCAAACCGGCAGCCTGTTTGTGCCCATGCACTGGAGCGGACAGTTCAGCAGTCAGGGACGTATCGGCGCACTGATTAAATCCGTGGTCGACCCTGTCTCCGGTCAGCCGGAGTCAAAGCACAGCACGGCTAAAATCTCCAAATGCAAAGCCAACTGGCACGGCTTCATCCTCTCGCGTCGCAGCAGTCTCGACCTGCAATATTCAACCTATTGGGTACGCTCAAGGGGCAAGGGTCTCTGGCGTTATGAAATAGCAGGACTGGAGCAGCCAGAAGACTGGGCAGCACGGGCGAGAAGCCTGCTGGGTCTGCCAAATGGGCAAACCGACTGGGCTGAGTTTTTCGACACTTCGCAAAATCACTATCGAGCAGCGCAATTCAAGGGCAGTCGCCTGGAGAGTTGCATCTTTATCGGGCCCACAGAAATGCTGCCGCCCCGGGACTGGCTCATCAGTCTTTTCCAGGAAGACAAGCTGGACAGGAAAGCGCGGGCAAGTCTGCTCTCCGGAACCCCTCTCATTGATCAGGAAGATACCGGTCGAATCGTTTGCGCCTGCTTCAACGTGGGGGAGAAAACCATTTCCAGGTCCATTCACGAACAGAAATTGAAAACACCTGAGGACATTGGCGCATGTTTGCAGGCAGGCACCAACTGCGGCTCCTGCATTCCCGAGTTAAGAGAGTTGCTGGCAGCCAGATAAACCAGCGCATCCATAGCGAAGTACAGATTATTGCAGGAGTACGGGCTCCTGGGACCCGTTGGAATGGGGGCCAGCGCCACTGACAGCCTCCTCATGAAGCAGTGGAGAATGTAATGAAAACATCCGGAACCGTGACTATCGATGGCAACCAGGCTGCCGCCGAGATAGCCTATCTGACCAACGAAGTCATCGCGATCTACCCGATCACACCCGCATCACCCATGGGTGAATGGGCTGATGAATGGTCATCGCGCAAGCGGGCTAATCTATGGGGCACCGTACCCCGCATTATCGAGATGCAGAGTGAAGGTGGTGCAGCCGGGGCAATTCATGGTGCCCTGCAAACCGGTGCGTTATCCACAACCTTTACCGCCTCACAGGGATTGTTATTAATGATCCCCAACATGTTCAAGATTGCCGGCGAACTGTCACCCACCGTGTTCCATGTCGCTGCACGTTCAAT
>DMKK01000147.1 GCA_003454335.1 Gammaproteobacteria bacterium
CCCGGCGCGATTCGCGGCGAGGACGCCGCTCCTACAATAAGAATTTTTGCAATGATTGGGTAAAGCAAATAAAAGCGTTGTTTTTTACCTGCGACTCACTGGATTAAACAGATCATGGAATACAAGGATTACTACGAGGTAATGGGCGTGGCGCGTGAGGCCACGCAGGATGAGATAAAACGGGCCTATCGAAAACTCGCCCGCAAGTATCATCCGGATGTGAGCAAGGAATCCGATGCCGAGGAACGCTTCAAGGCGCTCGGTGAGGCCTATGAAGTGCTCAAGGATCCGGAAAAGCGTGCGGCCTATGACCAGCTGGGCGCCAACTGGCAGGGCGGACAGGATTTCAATACGCCACCGGACTGGGATGCCGGTTTTGAGTTCAGCGGTGGCGGATTTACCGGTGGTGATGCCACTGACTACAGTGATTTCTTCGAGTCATTATTCGGTCAGGCCCATGCACAGGGTGGTGGCAGGCGGGGCGGTTTTCAGGCACGTGGCCAGGACCGGCACGCAAAAATCCTGGTGGACCTGGAGGACAGTTTCAAGGGCGCTACACGTGCAATCAGCCTGCAGGTCCCGGAACTCACGCCGGATGGTCATGTCACGACGCGGACGCGCACCCTGAATATTAAAATTCCCAAGGGTATTCGTGAAGGACAGAAAATCCGTCTGACAGGGCAGGGTGATCCCGGACAGGGTAAGGCACCCGCCGGTGACCTTTACCTGGAAATTGATTTCAGGCCGCATGCCCTTTACCGGGCAGAGGCACACGATCTTTATCTTGATCTGCCTGTTGCACCCTGGGAGGCTGTGCTTGGAGCGACGGTCAAGGTCCCTACGCCTGAGGGTGTCGTTGAACTCAAGGTGCCGGCAGGTTCCGCGCAGGGCAGGAAAATGCGCCTCAAGGGACGTGGTATTCCTGCAAAGCAGGCGGGAGACCTGTATGTGGTACTGCAGATTGCATTACCCGAGGCGGACACCGAGCAGGCGAAAAAGCTGTATCGCCAGATGCAGGATGAACTTGATTTCAACCCGCGCAGCAGGATGGGGGTAGAGGCATGAAAGATTTACTTGAGGTAATGACGGGTACGCTGATAGATGATGACAAGCTGCTTACGCTGGCTGAATTATGCCGTTCATGCAGTGTGCCTGCAGAAGCGATAAATGACATGATTGAGTTTGGTATTATAGAGCCGCGTGGAGATACTGCTCCGCAGTGGCGGTTTGCCGGTGGCTGTCTGTGGCGAGTGACCACGGTGGTGCGTTTGCAGCGCGACCTTGAAGTCAACCTGGCTGGTGCGGCACTGGCGCTTGATTTGCTGGAGGAAGTGCGCGAGTTGCGCCGGCAGTTAAGGGTAGATCAGTCTGGTTCGAATGATTTGTAGGATGTGCTGAGTAAAACGTAGTAAATCACAGCAGTGCTAAAACGTAACTTTATTTCTGGTTTGATATGAAAGGATTAATACAATGCAATCATTAGTGCGGTTTGCCGGTGTTTTAATTGCAGCTGTAGTTCTTCTGGGTGGCTGTGCCAGTTCCGGCAAGCTGTCCGAGGGCGGGACCGAAATGGCGCAAGTCCCGATAACAGAAAACCCCAGTGGCAAGACCTGGCCGGGCAAGTTTATCTGGCATGATCTGCTGACACCGGATCCCCGTTCGGCCGGGAAGTTTTACGAGGAGCTGTTTGGCTGGCAGATTGACTACGAGGGAGAATACGCGGTCGTGCGTAATGGCGGCAAACTTATTGCCGGAATCCTGCAGGTGGAGCAAGCAGCTGGCAGTACTCCTGATGGGGTCTGGATACCCACGGTATCCGTGGCCGATGTAGATGCAGCGGCCAGCCGGGTTACGGCCAATGGTGGCATGATATTGAAAGGCCCGCTTGATATGAAGGAACGCGGTCGGCTTGTCCTGATCAGTGATCCGCAACGGGCAGACCTGGTGTTGCTCAGTGCAAAGGGTGGTGATCCAGCCGATACCGAGGCAGCGATTGGTGACTGGCTGTGGGATGAGCTTTGGTCTGACGACCCGGATAACATCGGGGTGTTCTATCGGTCCGTGCTGGGATATGACGAAATGGCTTTGGGAGACGAATATGATGTCTTCCGGCATCAAGGAAAATGGCGTGCAGGACTCCGTCATGTGTGGGATGCCAAACAGCAAATGCTGTGGGTGCCGGTTGTCCGGGTTGCCGATCCTGTGGCGACTGCAGAGCGCGTGAGTGAATTAGGCGGTGTTGTATGGGTCGCACCGGATGAGGCGCCGAGTAACGGTGATACCGCATTGATTGCTGACACCACCGGTGCAATGTTGTTGATTCAGCGATGGCCTCCGCAGGCATCCCTGCCGACATCCGCGGAGACGCCCCCGCAGATATCCCCGCAGACACACAGGGGGGGGCAATGATCATGCGGCAATATATCAGGCTAATCGTGATGTCTCTGGCACTCTCCGGTGCCCTGCTGCTGACAGGTTGTGGTAGCTCTGGTGCTCGGTATGATTCAGTGAATTACAATGTGTATAGTGGTTACAGCTATCCGTACTATGGCTATGGCGGTTATTACTATGATGACGATGATGATAATCACCACCACGACCACGACCATGACAGGCCAGATCGCCCCGACAGGCCGGACCGTCCTATCAGGCCGGATCGACCAGACAATCGACCTGTCAACAGACCAGGGGGAGGCATGACCAGGCCAGCGGGAGGCATGGGACGTCCCTCCGGAGGAATGATGCGAGGTGGTGGTGGCGGCCACCGTGGCGGTGGTGGCCGTCGTCGCTAGGAGACTGACTCAATAATGGATAAAACAAGGCGGCGCCTTATTACATGAAATAGCACGTGCAGAACGTTATTTGCAAATAGCCAAAGCTATGATTATTGGTCTGGATCGCGATGGCAATGTCAATCTGATCAACCGCCAAGGAGACAGGGATGGGAATTGGGCTATCCCTCAGTCGCACGATTATCGAAGCCCATGGCGGCAAACTGTGGGTGGATAAAGAACATCAGCATGGCGCTTTATTCGGCTTCGAGCTGCCTGTTAGCAAGTGAAGATACGAATTGAATACAGAAGACTGCTTCCTTGTAACCGGGCAGTTAGTTAAAGCAAAGGACACCAGTAGTGATGCGGTGTTGTTAGTCAGAGGCTGGTGTGTTGCGGGTCTGTTCCTGTTCTGCTTCCCTGAGTAACGTAATCAGGCGCTGGTATTCGGACGATTGTCGTAACAACACATGTCCGGCTTCAATCAGGTCGTCCACTTCTTCGTCTGGAAGGGAAAAGCTGGTTGCCATATTATTGAAAAGCAGGCGGACTTTCTCGTCAGCAATGCTTTCGAAGTCCAGTTTGATGAAGTAGGGAGTGACCTTGTGCTCGGGTGTGGAGAGTTCTTTAGCCCATTTTTCAAGGGCGTTCTCCAGCAACAGCAATGTTTCGAGTGTGTAGCGTTCGATCTGCGTGCTGGCAACGGCACTGACCACATCCAGATTGGCGGGGGTTTTGTTGCTGCTGTCGATGGGATTCTCGGCTCGGGTCTGGGCATTTACTACTATAATGATTATATATTCCGGCAGGCGGGTGTCACTGTCCTTGAAGGCGTTCAGTGCGCCACCGGCTGCTTCAATTCGTTCATAAAGTGTACGTACACCAAGATTATCAGTGATACCGCCATCGACCAGGTGAATATAGGGGCGTTTATCCTTGTCCTTGTATGTTTTGTATCCTTTCAGCGCGTTGCGCAACCGTTTGTTATCCTTGCTGTAATCAATTGCAGCCTTTACCCAGGCCGGTTCTTCATACTCGCAGCCGGCATGGTTCTCCAGTGAGACAGGGTTGAAGGCAACCGGAACGGCAGAAGATGCCGCGACAGCACGGGCCACCTTGAAGTTACCCAGATCCGAGCACAGCAGGTTGAAGCTTCCCTGCGTAAAGGAAAACCTTTGTCCGAGCCCCAGATCGGTTGCGTTGATCAGCACGTATGGACCAGCCTGCGCTTCAATATCGGCAAAGGTACCGCCATGAAAGATATTCCGGTCGTAGTAGTCTATTGCCAGTTCAGTGCGGTTCGCTTTCGTAAAAATCATCTTTATCCAGTTGATCGGATTAAAGATGCTGGCGATCAGTGTCTTTTGTACATTGCTGCGCAGGAAGACATCCTCGTAGTCTTCAAATATGCGGTCACCGTAGAGACCGTAGTAGGCGGCTGTGAAACTGCCGCCGGATACGGAACTGATCAGGTCAATTTCATCAAGCAACCGCTTTTCCTCTCCATCGAAGACAAAAGATGCGTCCCTGAGTTCTTCCAGTACACCGTATGAAAGTGCAGCCGCCCGGGTACCCCCGCCCGAGAAAGAAACAAAGAACAGTGCATTGTCAGCACTATCTGTTGCCTGCCCGGAACTGATGTTGATCAGATCGACAGGCTCAGCGACGTCGATTGGCGTGTTGGTAATGCGGGCAGTGGTGGTGCAGCCTGTTACAAGGGCCGATATTAGAAACAAGCTGAGTAACAGGCGCATGGTTTGCCTTTACAGACCCAGCACGTTTCTCATAATAGACCAGCGCGGTTCGCTTGGATGGTATTCCTCCCCGAGAATCCAGTAGTCATAGAGCTGGCTCATGAAGCCGTTTTTCTCTGTCAATAGCAGCCAGGTGTTAATGTAGGTCACGTAGTCCTGATCACCCGCCGGCAAAGCAATCGCGGCCGGTGCCTTGACAGACAGACCGCCCGGGATGGCAACACCGTAATGGGGGTACAGCAGTGTCCAGGCTGAGCCGGCTTCTGCTGAAGAAAGCATGACGGCATCCCCGTATTCACCTTTGAAAAATGCCCTGGGTGAGTCGACAGGTGTAAGCTTTGCGCGGGGAAAATTGTCTTCAGCAAAATCCAGGTAGTGTCGGTCCCTGGGAACCAGGATCTCCAGGTTCGGCATACTCTGGATGGTTTCCAGCTTGGCAAAGTTGTCACGCATATGATCCGGCAGGACAAAGCCGACAGAATGATCGAAATAGGTGTTCGAGAAGGCAATCTCCCGGGCCCGTGACGGTGTGATGGCGATACCACCCACGGCCACATCAAGCTTTCCATCTTGCAACCCGGTTACAATGTCCGGCCAGCCAAGGCGCGCCAGTTCCAGCTTTACACCCAGGCCTTCCGCCAGTCGCTGTACCAGGTCAATGTCATAGCCCACGGCAATGCCTTCGCTGTTGCGATAGGCGAATGGCAGCCGGTCAGGCATATAGGCAACGCGCAGAGTGCCGCGTTCAATGATTGCCTCAATGCGCCCGATGGATGGATCGATTGGGGATAAGGCAACCAGGTTCTCAACCTGTCTGACGGTGACTGGTTCGGTGATCAGGGTCTTTGCCACCAGATCCTTTTCCCCTGAATACTCGAAGTGGATGACATGTTTCAGGATGAGTCCGAGACTGAAGGACACGGTGCCGGCAATAGCAATGCTGACGGCAACGATCTGGATGAGGGTTTTAACCCGGAGTTTGCCCATGATGGCAAAGGCAACCAGCAGTGAAATCACGATGCCGTGCATGGCCGCCAGCGCCGTTGCAAAGCGGGCAGTGGCAACACTACCCAGCAGGTATAACTGGAACATGTCGGCTGGCAGTGAAAAGAAGTCCAGCATAAACGGGATGGCAACGGCCATGCTGCCAAATGCCACGAACGCACCCACACCGACATAGGATACATAATCCGCAATACTGATGGGGGAGCCGACATACCAGGCAGAGAACATGATAAAGCCCAGGCCGAGCAGGGTGCCGGCGCTGGGGAAACTGTAGGCCGTTGGCACCATGACATCGATGACTGAATCCGTTTCCGGACACTCAAGATCGTTTTCAGCGAGCAGGCGCTTGCAGCGCTCGGCGATCATGGGCAGTACCACCAGCACGGTACCGGTGGCAAAGGCCGTGATCATGGGCACGCGTGATTCTCTTAGTACCTGGCGATAGGAGAGTGGTGTCGACCAGGCCACGATGGCGGGCAGTGTCCAGAAGGTGATGACTGTCCAGGCGCCCAGATAGGCCCACAGGTAGACTTGCAGCCGGGACAATTCCTCAATTCTTAAAGTGCCGGCGGCGGCGGCCGAAATGGCAAAGATGCCGAAGGGGGCAAGCCTGCCGACAAACGAGGCAATCTTCATCAGGGCATCGCTGAGTGTGCCCATGCTGGAGAGCAGGGTGTCCTTGTCCCTGACCGAGATCAGTGCCACGCCCAGCATAATGCTGAAGACCACCACGGCGGGTACCACGGCATTGGCCATCGAATAAAACGGATTCGACGGTATATACAGTGTCAACGGGTCGAATGGCTTGGCGCCCTCGAGCAGACTGGTGCTGAACAGAGATGCCGTCGTCCAGTCAGGGTAGGTCAGCGCCAGGAACAGGTTGGATACCTCGGTGATTCCCCAGATCAGCAGGATCAGCAGGCCACCCGCGATGCCGATGCGTTTTGCGATGTCTGCATCAAGCCGGCCCAGACCGCCAATCAGCGAGACAATGATGTACGGTATGACGGTCATCTGCAGCAGGCGTATATAGGCCTGGCCGAAGATCTCCAGGTTGCCGGCCAGCTCGCCAAAGAACAGCCCGGTGAATATGCCGAGTCCCAGTCCGAGAATAACCCGGTTGAATGCGCTCAGGTTAAGTAGCCAGCCCATCGTTCTGAACTCCAGGTAATTAGTCGGGGTGGTATCGATGCGGGCGGGATAATAGCACTAATATACTGGCATCGGCTAACCTCGAACCTCTGTTTAGGGGGCGTTGTCTGTGTGGAAGTCAGCCACTGTAGCAGGCACAATATGGCGCATCCACATAACAGGTCAGAAGTCATGAGTGATCTTGCCGATCGTGCCCGTATCTACGCCACCGAGGCCCACCAGCGGATTAACCACCGCAGGAAGTACAACAATGAGCCCTATCATGTACACCTGAGTGCCGTTGCGAAACTGGTTGCCGGGGTGACGGATGACGAGGAAATGATTGCGGCTGCCTGGTTGCATGACACCGTTGAAGATACCCAGGCAACACTGGAAGATATTGAAGCAGCATTCGGCGTGTCGGTTGCAGAACTGGTAGAGGAACTGACGGATGTCAGCAAGCCCGGTGACGGCAACCGCGTGCAACGCAAGCAAATAGACCGCATGCACCTTGCGCAGGCATCAAAGCGTGCCAAAACGGTCAAGCTTGCCGATCTGGTTGACAACTGCAAGGACATCACCCGCCATGATCCGCGTTTTGCCCAGGTCTACCTGACTGAAATGAATGACTTGCTGGATGTGTTGCAGGGAGGGGATGCGCAGCTCTACCGGCGTGCTGAAAAGATACACGCGAAGAGTGTTGAGAAGCTGGGCCTTACCGATGTATCACAGATACATGCCTGGTCGCCCGAGAGCCTGGCTGAGTCGTTTCCCGGTGTGACCGGACCGAAGTTCAGGCGCATGTTTATTGAGTTGTTTACCGCCAGGGATATCGCCGAATCACTCTACTCATTTGATCTGGACAGTGACTGCGAGACCGTCAGCAAGATCATGCAGCGTCAGCAGCAGGATGTGGCGAGCATCCGTATCAATGGCACCGTGCAGGGTTATGTTCGCTTCGTTGATCTGGGAGCGGGTGAATGCGCGAACGGCCTGCGGCATTTCACTACCGACCAGGTGGTCACCGGTGATGCAACCCTGTCTGACGTTGTGCATGTGTTGACGCGCCATGATTACTGTTTCATCAGCCTGCTGGGCGAGGTGGTTGGCGTGATCTGCCGGGATGATATCAACAAGCCAATGGTGCGCATGTGGCTGTTTGGCCTGATTACCATTATCGAAATGCGTGTGGTGCAACTGATCCAGACAAAGTACCCCGAGGCCACGTGGCAATCCACCTTGTCGGAAGAGCGTCTGGCAAAGGCCCGGAGCATGCAGCAAGAACGGCAGCGCAGAAATCAGCACTGTCAGCTGATTGACTGCCTGCAATTATCAGACAAGACACGTGTCGCCATTGAACACCCGGAATTGCTGGAGGCACTTGGTTTTGATTCCAAGCGTACCGCCAAGCTCGTGATCAAGAGCCTGGAATCATTGCGCAACAATTTGTCTCATGCGCAGGATATCGTGATGCATGATTGGGCGCAGATTGCGCGCCTGTCGCAGCGAATGGAGGAGTATGCGCGGCGGTAGGGTGTCAGCCGAATTGATGGGTACGTCACTGCGTTCCTTTACCCATCCTACATTTCGCGTTCGTTCGTAGGATGGGTAAAGCGCAGCGTACCCATCAGGTGATGGCACCTTTGTTTGTATCTGTTTGAGTGAATTTTATATACAATCCGCTCACTATCCCGGGTGCTGTTGAAATCTATAAGTATTTCTTTATAAGGACTATAAGTGATTGAATAGTACAAATAAATCGCCAAGTTTTATTGTCCGCTGGCTTAAGCGCCTGGGTATCTTGCTGGTAACTGTCTTGCTGGTAACGGTGTTGCTCATTATCGGTGCCCTGATCTTCCTTGACGGTGATCATTACAAGCAGCCCCTTGCCTGGGTTGCCGAGACGTTTTTTGACAGTGAACTGACCATCAGCGGGCCGTTAAGGGTACATGTATCCACCGGACTGCAATTGCATGCAGAAGGCGTACAGTTCAAGCCGCATGATGACAGTTATTTTCTGAAGGCAGATACCCTGAATACTGACATTCGCCTGAAGGATGCCGTTTTCGGAACGTTGTGGATCCGTGATCTTGCAGTGACTGGCTTCTACCTGAAGGTCAATGAATCGGATTCCGATGATAAATTCGACTGGAAGAATTTCACCCTGCCGCCCGTTGTTGTTGAAAGGACAAATTTTGACAACCTGATGGTTGAGTATCAGGAGGTCGCGCCCGGCACCCTGCACAGTTTTGCATTGTCAGAACTGACTTTCGATGATGTCAATGACAGCGGGCCGCTCAGTCTGCAGGCACAGGGTCTGCTGGATGGACGAGGTTTTAAAATCAATGGCACCTTTCCGCCACTTAAGCAGGCGCTCGATCTGCAGTCACCCAAACCTGTTGTGATTACCGTGGAGGGCGATCGAATACATGCCCGCCTTGATGGCAGCATTACCGATCCCGCCACTGGCAAGGGGATGGATTTCGAGCTTGAGTACCAGGCCACGGAAATGCATGAGTTGATGGAATTGTTCGGCGACGACATCCCCGCTGTTGGCGAACTGCAGGCAACGGCAAGATTGCAGGGTGATTATGCGGTTCCCAGGCTGACAGATATTGACGCCCATATGCATCGGGGAGAAGAGGTTGATATAAATCTCACTGGTTCGGTTGATGACATCCTGACCGGCGAGGGTATGAACCTGCATCTGGTGGGCCATTCGGACAAGCCCGCGGTAACTTCATGGTTGCTGTTCAAAAAACTGGACATGATGGAGTCAATCAGTTTTGACGGGGTGATTCAGGAGAGCAGCGGTCTTTTCTACCTGAAGGACGTCAATGCTGCTGCCAGAACCAGCGCAGGCTTGTCGGTTACTGCCAGTGGCGATGCCGAATTGTATGGTGCTGGTCATGTGTTTTCTGCAACGGATACCGGCCTCAACCTGAAAGTGACTGCGCCGACTACGGCGGCGCTGAATCTGCTGGAGCTGGAGGATATTCCAGAGCTTGGCGCGATTTTCGGGACCCTGAAACTGATCGCAAGCCAGGATGCGGTCGGGTTATATGACGCCGATGTCAATATAGGCAGCAAGAAAACCAGCGTGGCACATCTCAAGGGGCTGGTCGGGTACATTCCCCTGCATGATGCTTCGAAGACCACCGGCATTGATCTGCAGGTGAATATAAAATCCAGGAATGTGGCTGCACTGGGTAAAAAGTTTGGCTATAACATGCAGCAACTGGGACCCGGGCATGCCGATACGCGCATAACCGGTGATCTGGATCAGATCAGGCTTGGGGAAACAGTCGTCAGCATTGGCAGGAAAGATGGTGTGTTGATGACGGCAAAGGGCAAGGCGGAGAGCATTGTGTTCAACACGCCGTCACTGGAAGCCAATGCACATTTTGATGTCAGGGCATCCATGCCCGACCTGAGTAACCTGTCAGAGCTGGCAGGAACTGATTTACCCAAGCTGGGTGCGACGAAAATCAACAGCAAACTGGTTGTCAATAAGTCGGAACTTAAATTTGAAAATCTGACCGTTAATATTGGTGCGGCTGATCAGCCAACCATCAAGATGAACGGCAAGGTTGTCACCCTGCTTCACAAGGGCAGTACCATTGATATCAAGTTTGATGTGGCCGTCGGCGACCTGGCGGCGGCATTGACAGGAAAGCCCCCCGGCTATCTTGGCCGCCTGCATGGAACGGCCGGTATTTCTGATATGGATGGTAGCTGGGGGATAGAAAGCTTTACGTTGGTTAGCAGCGATACCCGTCTTTACAAGGTAGATATCGGTGGTGGCTACAAGGACCTGGGTAAAAGTGATTTCCTGAAGGTTAACACCAGTATTGATATTAACGACCCGGTGACCCTGGGTGAGGCGCTGGACATCGATCTGTCAGGGTTCAGTACCTATCATGCAGAAGGCCTGCTTACCGGCACCGAAACCACTCTTAGCTATACCGGCAAGGAGTCTCTCGGGAGAACCAGCGCTACCACAGCACTGAGTGGTTCCCTGGTAAAGGGCAGGCCGACCTTCAAGGGGAAATACGAAATCCCGGTGCTGTATCTCGCTGACTTCGGATTTAATCCAAATGAGGAAGATACGGAGCCAGTCAAGGTAGACCTTGATAGTCCGGGTCACGGTGATATTTTCAGCCGCGAGCCCTTTGATATTGATGTCCTGAACACCTTTGACCTGGATTTCGATGTCCTGATCGACCAGGTGGAAAGTCATGGCGAAATGTCGATTGACAGTGTCAAGGCGCATATTCGCCTCAAGGATGGAGATCTGCAGGTTAAGCCACTCAAGTTCCTCTACGAGGGCGGCACCATGGATGTTGTTTTTGGTTTGCAGGCACACAGTCCGCCATCTTTCAGACTGCAGGTCACTGCAGATGATCTGAAGCTGGGGCCCACAATGGCGCAGGTGCAGAATGATGTTCCAATAAACGGTTACAGCAACATCCACATGGACATGACTGCCAGCGGACAGTCACCCCATGAACTGGCCGCCAGTCTTGGGGGGCAAATAAGTCTGGGTTTTGAGAATGCCAGAATTCCCAGTAAATATATCCAGTTCCTGTCCGTGGATGTGTTCGGCTGGGCCGTATCGACAACCTTTAGAAAGGACAGGTATGCCGATCTAAATTGTGTGGTCGCTAAATTCGAGGCAACTGACGGAAAGCTCAAGAGTACGGTGCTGATTGCCGACGGCCCCAATCTGTCACTGGGCGGGAGCATCAGGTTGAATCTGCGCAGGGAAACCATGAAAATCGTGATCTTGCCAAAACAGAAGCGTCGCCTGTTCTCGTCCATATCGCCGGTAACCGTAGAAGGTCCAATGCGGGACCCCCATGTCAAGGCAATTCCGGCGAAGGCAGCAGTTCAGGAAATAGGCGCCATGGCACTGGTGCCATACGTTTATGTGCCACTTAAGCTGATGGGCAAGTTGTGGTCCATCGTGGATGACGGTGATAAATCCGGACAGGGCTGCGCGTCGGTTAAAGCCGTCGGTGAAGAGGCTGAGAAGGAGTTGCAGAAAAAGGCGTGGAAGTGATGGTCATGTTTGTCAGAAATATCTGTGGCTGATATTTGACTGTGCTGGCAACGGATAAAGCGTAGTGTGAGACCATGTTTGTAGGATGTGCTGAGCTTGCGA
>DMKK01000265.1 GCA_003454335.1 Gammaproteobacteria bacterium
GCCTGCGCGTGCGGCCATCAGTGAGGTTTCGCGCGCGTTCATGGTGACGTCCAGCTCATAGCCCGTATTGGGCGCGTCACTGAGGGGAAACTGTGCAATACGGCCAGCCAGGCCCACCTGGATACCCTGCTCGTCCCGGGTCCGGATCACGATATTCTCAATCACCGGGTCGCCATGCGTGGAACGTATATCGGCCGTGCCGGTAATGGCACCAAACTCGGGTATCTCCTCGAAGATCAGGGCGCGTGCGGCACGGGTGGTGGGCGCGGTAAAGGCGAGCTTGAGATCGAGGTTTTCAATTTCAGGGGCTTGTAGCAGCTGCACCAGATCGAGCTGGCCGGTGAGTGACAGTGCCAGTTCATCCGCGCTGCTGGCCTTGAGGCTGAGGTCCTGGAGTTTGAGTAGTGATTGATCACCGTTTATCTGCGTTGCCAGCTCGGCACTGTCCAGTGCGCCCAGGCTGTCCGGCAAAAGCGCTGTCAGCCAGTCAGCATCGGTAAGCCGGCCGGTCAGTGCGAGTTCGGCACCTTCAAGTTTGATGACATTGGCGATGCGGCCATCCAGCTTCATGCTGGACGAACCGGGACCGCTCCAGTTTGCCGACAGATCCTCGGCGGCGAGTTGCTCAAAGGGTCCACTGAGCCGTGCCCTGAGAGTCAGCTCACCCGGAAGTTCGAGGTCTTTGCCCAGACCGGGGATTTTGTTCATGTCCGGGAAATGGCTGTGCAACTCGGCCTGTACCGCGACTGCCGGTTGACTGAAGTCGACCTGGCCCACGGCAGATGAATCGGCAAGTGCGCCCTGCACGGAAACCGAAAAGGGCAGTCGTTGCTGCTGCAGCGCCTGATGAAGGCCAGGCAGAGTCGCATCGATAGAGAACGTTTCACCCGCTACTTCCACCCGGGAGGACACTTCCAGTCTGTCCTTACCCGGCTCCCGTCGCAGCGACAACTCCCTGATCCGGGTGGCGGGCAGCTGAAACTTTCCGCCATCGAACAGAACCGACAATTCGGCAATCNNCCTGTTGATCCGGGTCTGCTGCTGCCGGCCCCTTCAGCACCTCTACGCGGGTGTCTCCGATCAGCAGGCGCGGCACATCCAGTCGACCGATCAACAGACCGGGCAAACTGAGCTGCAGTTGCAGTGAGCGGGTCTCGACCCGGTAACGACCCTCGGCATCATCGACAAGCAGTTCGCGGATACTGAGTTCCGGCGTCCATGTCCGGGAAATGCTGGCACCGTCCTGGTAACTGATACGGGTATCCGATGCCGATTCAATGCGCTTGACCAGCAAGGGCACCAGCGTTGCATCATCGACGAACAACCAGGCACCGGTTACACTCAGCAACCCGGCACCGAGGGTGACCAGTGAGGCAAAAAAGATGTGCTTGATTGCTGTCATTCCCTGTTAATCCGTTTATTCATCTTTTAGTGGTAACCATTCACCACATTCTACAGACTGACGGGTGCGTCGCTACGCTCCTTCACCCATCCTACATAGACCTGCTATTTTTTGTAGGATGGGTGAAGGAGCGTAGCGACGCACCCATCAGGCGGGTTAACCAATATCCCCTTACCCCCCTAAGCGTGCCCCGTGGAGCTATAGTCACATAGATTACAGCGTTTATTAAGGTAAACCCGACCGGGACCCATGATATGAATACCCAAAAACTGGAAATCGATAATGCCGACGGGCTGAAACTGGCAGCACAGCTTGACCTGCCTGAAGACCGTAAACCGGTTGCCTACGCATTATTTGCCCACTGTTTTACCTGTACCAAGGACTTCAAGGCGGCTTACTACATCAGCAGGGCCCTGACCCGGCAGGGTATTGCGGTCGTACGTCTCGACTTCACGGGACTGGGCGAGAGCGAAGGCGACTTTTCCGACACCAATTTTTCATCCAATGTTGATGACCTGGTTGCTGCGGCAAGCTACATGAGCAGCCAGCTTGCAGCGCCACAACTGCTGGTCGGGCACTCGCTCGGTGGTGCCGCCGTACTCCTGGCCACCCCGCTTATTACCAGTATCAGGGCCGTCGCGACGGTTGCGGCACCGGCAGATCCCGGCCACCTGGGTCACCTGCTCGCAAGCTCACGTGCCGAGATCGAGCAAAACGGCAAGGCCGAAGTCATTGTGGCAGGCAGAAAATTCAGTATCAAAAAGCAGTTCCTGGATGACCTTGACGGCCACCACATGGATGCAACCATTCAGGAACTGGACCGGCCCCTGCTGCTCCTGCACTCCCCTGCCGACACCATTGTAGACATTGAGAACGCATCCCATATATTCACCACGGCACGTCAGCCCAAGAGTTTTATCTCGCTCAACAAGGCAGATCACCTGCTGACAAATCGCAACGATGCAGACTATGCCGGCTCGGTACTGGCTGCATGGGCAATGAACCATTTCGCCATATCAGAAAAACCGGAAACACACGACAAAACTGATACAGAATCCGGCAAGCAGGTGAGTGTCAGTACCGGGCAAGGCTATCGAACAGAAATCCAGGCCGGCAAGCACAGACTGGTCGCCGATGAACCCTTGTCTGCAGGTGGTACGGATACCGGGCCTGACCCGTATGCCCTGTTGCTGTCAGGCCTGGGTGCCTGCACCTCGATCACCCTGCGCATGTATGCCGATCACAAGCAATGGCCACTGGAAAATATTGCTGTCCGCCTGCACCACCGGAAAATTCATGCCAAAGACTGCGCCGCATGTGAAGCAACTACGGGAAAGATTGACCTGATCGGGCGTGAAATTGAACTGTCAGGGCCACTTGATTCCACCCAGCGTGAACGACTCCTTGAGATTGCCAACAAATGTCCCGTGCACCGGACGCTTAAATCAGAAACGCTGGTAGAAACACGTTTGCAAGACAAAGAAAAACCGTAAATCTTCACCACTGAGGTACGGGGCACGGTGAGGACAGGGGATATTGGTTAACCTGTCTGATGGGTGCGTCGCTGCGCTCCTTCACCCATCCTACAAAGATCCACGGTTTTCTGTAGGATGGGTGAAGGAGCGCAGCGACGCACCCATCAATCCATAGAATATGGTGAAGAGAGTAACTTAATTATTTGTGGTATACGGGTAAACCGCCCACAAAAAAAGCGGCCATGAAGGCCGCTTCTCTGAACAACAACGCTACGCTTTATTTGAAGGTATAAGCAACACCAATCAAGGCAGACAACTGCTCGTCCTCGCTGACGATGGTACTGTCAGTGATTTCATCGCCGAAGAATTCATAACGCAGGCCACCCATGAACATCCAGTGTGAATTCGGCTGCTGATAGACGCCGACAATACCCAGTCGGTAATTAACATCACTGTCTGCTGTGTAAGGAGCCGCATTCTTGGCACGAGATCTCACACCATAGTAGTAATCATTATAATCATCACTCTGCCAGACAACTGCCGCAGACGGTGTAATCATCAGGGGACCGGATTTATATCTATAGAAGATCTGACCAACCGCCTGGGCGCCGTCACTGTTATCAGTAATGTCCTGAACAGCTGAAAACTGGAAGCCAAGATTCTCGGGCTTCCAGGTCACCTGACCACCTAAACCAAACGAAGGATCCTTGTCACCATTACCCCTGAGGGCCTTGCTGTCACTTTGATCGTAACCATCCCCAAGAAACTGGCCAATGACCGCCACTTCCAGTGCATCAGAATCGAGGAAATCCCAGCCTATGGTTGCGCCACGGGCAAAGAAATGCTCACCCTCATACAACACGATTGGCACTGCCTGTGACTTTTCACTGCTGGAATAATTCTTGTAGGGTTTGTCCTTGTAGAGCAGACCAAGCCCCAGTGTGAGCGGTCGTTTTCCCTGACCGACAGAAAACTCCTCAGCCATTAGCGACTGGCTAAGAAAAACTGCAGCGGCACTCAATACCAAACTACGGATTAACTTCATCTTCATCACTCTCTCCAAGGTTCATGACCTTATGCAAGGCGTGGTTATCAACTACAGGGGCTAATGCAATCAGCCCCTGTATATTAGCGGGTAATTATATTCCTAATCACCACGATTACAAGTTCAAATACACTAAAAAACTGCGGGTTAATCATCCGCCTCTGCAAGGCTGGCCTTGCCAAACCAGCGCATGCTCAGTTCGTCCAGCAGCCCCATACCCTGTACGCGTGTCAGGAAGTTTTCTGTCCAGTTAATGTACAGGGGATCGCTACCTGCCAGGGCAATACCAACCGGCTCATAGGTGAGCAGCGAAAACAGCGACACAAAACCGGCATCGGGGTGGCTCTTGAGGATCGAAAGACAAATGGGGTAATCGGTCAGCAGACCACCGATGGTGTCGCTGTTAACCATGGTGACGGCCTTTTCATAGTCCTCCACGAGCGTCAGGCTCGCCTTGGGTAACAGGGCCTTCGCAAACGCCGCACTGGTGGAACCTGACAGGGTCGCAAGGCGGGTAGTGGAGGCGTTGAGATCTTCTGCTGCCTCGGCCCTGGCAAGGGCATCTTTCTTGGTAACAATGCACTTGCCCGATGTCATGTAGGGTCCAACAAAGGCAACCCGCATATTGCGTTCCGGGTTAATGGTGACATTGGAAATCACCACATCGACATCACCCCTTTCAAGGGCAGGCAGCAATTTGTCAAAGGGCATGGTCTTGATATCAAGCTTCACACCCATACCACTGGCCATCAGCCTGGCCAGGTCAATATCAAATCCGACCACCTTGCCATCACGGGTCTCGCTCATGGAGGGCATGTTTCCGGAGGTGCCCAGTACCAGCTTGCCACTTTTCTCGATCGCGGAGAGCACCGAATCCCCTGCACTGGCAACCTGTACGTTGGCGGTAGCTGCTGCAAATACCAGCAGCGACACAATCAATGAAAACAATTTTTTTCTGGTCATAATAAACTCCTTGTAACAAGTTAAAAGATAATTGTAACTATTCACCACATTCTACGGACTGATGGGTGCGTCGCTACG
>DMKK01000266.1:0-259 GCA_003454335.1 Gammaproteobacteria bacterium
CCGTGAAGGCCTGGACCTGGATGCTATCGCCACCCGTCGCGGTCTGTCACTGCAGGAAGCTGCACGGCAGCTGCTGACACTTATGGAAGCCGGGCAGCCCGTTGAGTCCGAACAATTGATTGCTGCTCGCAAATACGAACTGATCGAGGCCATGCTGGAACAGCAGGGTGAAGCAGCTGCATGGGAAACCCTGCGTGCGGAACTGCCCGCCTTCGTGGCAGATCACGAGATCGAGCTGGTGAGGGCGGGGTGGTGAGCT
>DMKK01000266.1:318-4096 GCA_003454335.1 Gammaproteobacteria bacterium
CAGATGGGTACGCTGCGCTTTACCCATCCTACAAATGATCTGCGGTTTTTGTAGGATGGGTGAAGGAGCGCAGCGACGCACCCATCAGTCTGTAGAATGTGGTGAATAGTTACAATTACTCTGTGAGGCAGCAACCAGCCATGGATGCTCAGAAGTCTGTCGTATGCAGGGCCCTATGAACAGGATCGCAAGTCGGGAGCATTGTTTCTCCCCGGCTGTAACGTCCATCATCTGCACAGCCGTCCTGTTGCTTTCGGCCTGTGCAGCACCGCTTAAACCGCAGCCGCAGCCGGAAAGTTTTTTCCTGTCAGCGGATCCCGTTGCAGCTGCCTGGGAACCGCTCTATAACAATCTGCCGGCTGACGGGGGAACCTCATGGTTTGATATTCAGAATGTCGGCCCGGATGCACTACGCTGGCGGCTGGCCCTGATCGATACGGCAACGACCTCTATCGATGCTCAGTATTTTATCTGGGACGACGATGCCGTCGGATCGCTGCTCCTTGGACGGGTACTACAGGCCGCTGATCGTGGTGTCAGGGTGCGATTGTTGATCGATGACAGTTTTCTTTCCGGAGAGGATGTGGTCATGCTGGCTGCCGATGCCCATCCGAATATCGAGATGCGTATCTTCAATCCATTTCAGCTGCGCTCGTCAAGTATGCCAGTCCGTTTTATTGAAAATCTGAACGACTTCGAGCGCACTAATCACCGCATGCATAACAAGCTGCTGATTTCGGACGGTGCAGCAGCAATTGTAGGCGGGCGCAATATTGCGAGTGAATACTTTGGCTTCAACAGGGAACTGAATTTTCGTACCTTCGACGTACTGACAACCGGTAAGGTTATGCCGGAGATCAGTGCCGCCTTCGATGTTTACTGGAACTCTGGCTGGGCCTTTCCGATTACCAGTGTCGAGCATAA
The DNA here is from genome assembly GCA_003454335.1 of Gammaproteobacteria bacterium. GTDB lineage: Bacteria > Pseudomonadota > Gammaproteobacteria > UBA9214 > UBA9214 > UBA9214. Next base: position 1,243 of record DMKK01000266.1, read on the forward strand.
GCAGGCTAACGAGGAAGACCTCCTCCAGCTGCGCCAGGATTTACGTACCAATGCTGCTGTCCTGGACACATGGCTGGCGGCGTCTGACACGGACCCGCAGAACTGGCCGGAACGATGGGCTGAGCTTGCGCGCACAATGTTGCCCGGTGAGGCCAGAATACTGCAGGACAATCCGCATTTCGAGGGAGGCACACCTCCGGTACAGGCTGCTGATCATATAAGAGAGATATTCAGCAAGTCCAGCGAGGAGGTAATGAGTGTCAGTGCCTATCTGGTGCCATCCGAAGGTTTGCTGCAGATTGCACGTGAGTTGTCAGCTCGGGGGGTGCAAGTCCGGGCATTGACCAACTCGCTTGCATCCAACAACCATATATCGGCGCATACCGCCTACCGACACCGTCGCAGGCAGATGCTTGAGGCCGACATAGAACTTTATGAATTGCGTCCGGATGCAACCGAGAGAACCCATATTGAAGCACCCGGGTTCACTGCCAGTAAAATTGGCCTCCATGCCAAGATCCTGGTGCTGGACAAGCGACTGGTGTTTGTCGGTACCATCAACACGGATCCTCGCTCAATGACCTTGAATACAGAAGTGAGCCTCATGGTCGACAGCCCGGAACTTGCAGCCGGTATTCTCGCAGCCTTTGCCGATGACTTCTCTCCTGATAACAGCTGGCACGTCGAATTGAATGAAGCTGGCGACCTCATTTGGCATTCCCGTGACGGGGTGCTGACGCGACAACCGGCTGGCGGGTTCGGACGTCGCGTGGCTGATTTCTTCTACGGCCTGTTCCCGATCGACTCGCAGATGTAACCGGGGGCGGGTATAGATGAGCAGGGAATATGCGGCACTATTTCTTGTTGCGGTACCAAATACGGACTATATTAGGCGCTATGTCGATTAGAGGAATTCCCTGAACTAAAGTGATGACGCGTCCCAGTACACATACACGGACTCGGTGGGCATCCTGAAGATCAGCCCGTCTTTCCCGAGATCACTCTGTCGATATACAGGGTGTCCGGATTGATCGACATAGTTGCCCGGGGTATCGCCCACAGGACTCAGGTCATGGCTGATGCCATCCTCGCGGTCTATCCTGATGTATCCCTGTCGCTGTGAAAAGGTACAGGGTATCGAATCCAATGCATGATCCTCGCCCTTTGGGTAGATGTCGCAGCGGGCATTTACCGTATCCGCGCTGGCGGGAGAAGCGAGTGCAGAAATCGCGATAACGATCAGCGCGATTTCGATTCCCGGGGTTATGCCGGGTATTGGTTTATTCATAGGTTTATATATTGGTCTGATCTGTTAGCTGTTTACCCGCCCTCGTGAGTATAGCCGTTATCCGGTGGTGCAAGGTACGTTACCAGGGCGTTGACGGCTGGGTGGCCGGTCACTCGGCCCGCTTTGCGATCTTTGCGTGCGAGCGGCAATGAGCCTGGTCAACTGAAATTCGTTATATGCGCAGCGATATCAGCTGCAAGCCGTGTTAGCTGAACTTGTGAATCAGGCCATAGTCCAATAAGTATGAGCTGAACGTGGCCAGAAGGGCCGGGTAGCAGATATAACCATGAGGCAACCCTGATGAAAAACCGCTTTCTTGTACTATTACTGCTTGTTGCAACCGGCCTGGTTGGATGCGCATCGGACCTGTCCGGTGAAAGCTACAGCCGGTCCGAGACGCGATCAGTCCAGCAGATTGAATACGGCATTATCGGGCAACTGCGTCCTGTCAATATCGAGGGCACCAAAACACCCATTGGTGGTGGTGCGGGTGCATTGGTCGGCGGTATCGTCGGCAGTGGTGTCGGTGGTGGTAAAACGAGTCAGGTCATGGCCGTTATTGGTGCGGTAGCGGGTGGAATGGCGGGTGCTGCAATTGAAGAGGGTGTCACTCGCACCCACGGTGTGGAAATCACCGTTAAGATGGGAAGTGGACAAACTATCGCCATTGTTCAGGCGCTTTCGCCCAATGAAAGATTCGCCGTTGGTGAGCGGGTGCGTGTAATCTATGGGAGTCAAAATACCCGCGTTGCTCATTAATTATCAGGACTGCTGGTCTTCGAAGGCGCTTGCCTTACCGGCAAAAGGGCCCCGTGAAATGTCGTAAACCAGTGTGCCCGGACTGGTGCTGAAAACCTTCGGGCACTTAGCTGCTGAGGACTGTAGGAGCGTCGTCCTCGGCGCGATTCGCGGCGGGGAAGATTCCGCGTCCTGCTCACGCCCCCTCAGCTACATCCCTGTAGGCGACGCCGCCCCTACAAATAAGAATTATGGCAATGATCGGGTTAAGGTTCTCCGAAAACCTGTCGCCGGACGATGCCAGTCTGTATGCTTTACTCCATGCGGTTTCCTGGCATTATTTTACTGTGTGTTCTGGGAGTACAGGCGCATGCCTCGCCAGCGCTTCCCGCCTACAGCTCGGGCTATGACCCGGCGCGCGATCCTTTTGCCGATGGCAGAGCGGCACTGCAGTTGGCGCGGGACACGCAGCGGAAGGTATTGATCGAGGTCGGTGGAGACTGGTGCAGCTGGTGCCATGTGCTGGATCGATTCCTGAATGAGCACCCGGTGTTGCGCATCCGACTGCACCAGACCTTTGTGCTGCTGAAAGTGAATGTTGACGAGGCTAACGGTAATTCCGAATTCCTTTCGGTATTTCCCCGCCCTCTGGGTTACCCGCACATGTATATCACCGACATTGACGGTACCATTCTTTATTCTCAGGATACCGCGGAGTTTTTACAGGATGGCAAGTATTCGGAGCAGCGTTTCCGGGCATTCCTCGATCGCTGGAGTCATACACTATGAATGAACGCAGGGATGGCATCAGCCGACGGGAGTTTCTGC
>DMKK01000188.1 GCA_003454335.1 Gammaproteobacteria bacterium
TATACGGGCGTGTTGACCCTGTTTCTGTAGGGTCGAATTGATATTCGTTATATGTCAGAGTAAACCCCATTCTTACCCTGACCCTGAACGTCTTATTTTGCTGCCCACTTCATCTTGAGCTTGCGCTGATGTGTCGCGCAATCCCGTAGATACAAATTGATCAGGGTTTGATAAGGAATACCGGACTCTTCTGCCATGCCCTTAAAATACGACACAGTGTCTCGATCCAGTCGCATCGTTATCGGTTGTTTTAAATACTTAATGAAAGGGTTTTTTCGGCCTTTCATATTGGAAAAATCGTAATGTTCTCTCATTTTCGTCACTCCCAATATGCTTGTTCCTCGTCTTTGTCTGCTTTCCTCGCCGAGATAATACGAACGACAGTTTCGCTTTCTCGAAAACAGTGGCAAACAACGAGAACCTGTGGTTTCAAGCTGAGTCCAAGCAAGATAAAACGATTTTCCTGGTCAGAGTGGTCGGGATCGTAGAATTGAATAGCACCTTCATCGTAAAAGGCGGTGCGCGCCTCTTCGAAGGAGATCCCGTGCTTTTTTACGTTCGCCGTTGCTTTCCTTTTATCCCACTCGAACTCAAGCTCTTTCATATGTACATTGTACTTATGTTTATGAATATAGCAAGATGCATCCGTAAGGTTCGGCTAATCAATTCTGCCCTCAGCGGATGTAATACTTCAGCGCATTCGGGCTGAACTCGCGCGGGTCGGCCTCATCGGAAAACCGGTAGGGATTGCGCTGGCCGTCCATACCTGAAACCAGGTAGCGTTCCTTTTGCAGATCGTAGTATACCTCCAGTGTACTCCACAGCACCGGCACTTCGTAGTAATTCATGGCGTGTGCTTCCGCGGTGCGCCACAATTTCCCGTCGAGGTCGTAGTTATCCATCGCGGCAATCTGCCAACTGTCCTCGTCGATATAAAACACCCGGCGAGAATAGACATGTTTCATATCCGCTTTGAGTGTCCCCTCCACTACCCAGACACGATGCAATTCGTAACGGGCCAGATCCGGATTGATATGCTTGGTTTGCAGAATATCACTGGCGGTCTGACCCTCGCCGTCAATCTGATAGGCATTATAGGGAATGTAGAGTTCCTGCTTGCCCAGCAGCTGCCATTCAAAACGTTCGGGTGAACCGTTGTACATATCGAACTCATCGACTGTCCTCAGGCCATCAGCGTTGAGTGCGGGATAGTCATTGGCAATATAGGGTGCGCGCAGCACACGCCGCAGGGCCTGGTTGTAATTCCATGACTTGCGCGGGTCCCGGGTTCGATTGACAGGTTCCAGTACGAGAGTGCCATCACCGGCAACCAGTCCCGGTTGAATAATCTTGCTTTTGAGTGCCAGTAATATATTGGGAAATTTCTGCCGCAAATCACTTTCGGGGTGGTCGCCATAGGGGAAGACCCATTCCTGCAGAGCGAGTATCACGGTGTAGCGTCCCTTGCGCGTTACCGGGGCCTGGCCGAAGCTGCGACTGACACGTATGCCGCGCCAGCGGAGAATGTGGTTCCACACTGCTTCAACACCGCTTTCGGGGATCGGAAAAGGTGAACTCACATTGGAGCCGGCGACGCCCCCCTTGCCTTCTATGATGACGCTGGCAGTTGTGGCATTTGTCCTGACAGCATCGTATACCCACTCCGGATAGGAGGCAGAGCGACGCGTGGGATATACCTGCATGCGCCAGGACGGGTAAAGACGCAGCAGTGCCTTTTGCCCCTCGCTCAGCTTGTCGGCATGTTCCTCGATATTGTCGGCAGTAATATTGAACAGCACTTCGTCGTCCGCATAGGGATCGACATGGTGCATGCCGGCTTCATACGCGGCTGGCAGCTTGCTGATACCACCTGTCCAGGCAGGGATGGTTCCTGCTGCATTGCCAGGTCGCTCCGCACCCACAGGGGTAAGTTCGGGACCGCCGAGCTTGCTGGCTTCACCGGGCGAAGGTGCCGCCATGGCGAGTTGGTTGCTGCACAGGAGCACCGACAAACAAAGGACAGCCAGTATCACATGCACCTCAAAATAACCGCTGGAGCGGGCTTGCCTGCGAACACGCCAGTGTTTGGCTATGCCACTGTTCGCGGGCAAGCCCGCCCCTGCCTTTAAAATATTATTGTTCATCTTTTTCGTTTTGCTCTCCGAGAACTAAAACGTATAACTCACCCGGAACCTCACCAGATCACGATCCCGGATAAAATTACTGTCACCGGCACCGAAGAACTTTGTATAACTCAGGTTCGCTGTCCAGCGGTCAATGTAGCGTGAACCCAGTGCAAACGTAAGGGACTTCCGGTCTTCCAGAAAGGTGCTGACCGGTCCCGGTGTAACGCCGTCGACATCGTGCGTCCACAGCACCCGTGGCGAGAGCGTCAGGCCACCGAAGACGCCCTGGTAGGTCAGGCCACCTGCAAGCCGGTATCCCCAGGAGTTCATCGTGGGCGACTCCACGCCCTGTAACGGCAGCTTGCTGCTGGATGGCATGTCGTGCACATGGACCCCGGCAACATCGATACTGGCCGAGGTTTGTGCGGCACCCAGACGGGCACCGAACAATTGGGTAATACCGAAACTCCCCTGCGAGCGGTCGCGACGGATGTAACCCTTGATGCGGTCATTGGCCCCGAAACTCCCGAGCACACCACCATTGCCCGCATTGTCAAATTCCATGGGTGACAGTACCGAGGCAAACACCTCGGACAAACTGACCTGAAAAGGAAAATCCCTATGATGGGCAAATTCGCCCGCAAGCAGCAATCCGCGTTTGAGGGTTGCGGTATTGAAGCTCAACCCGACCATGGTGATGTCATCCGGATACTCGACGATATAACCGGCCTGGTTGGCGTAATCACTGGTGGTCACTGCCTCGGATGTCTGTGACGCTGCTGTTGCTGATTCCTCTGGCGTCAGACCAGTGGACTCATACGCCGGCACCAGGCTGGCTGCCCGGGCATCGACGGCCGCCTGCGACGTTGCGTCGATGGCATGCTGACTGGCGGTTTTGCCGCTGACAATGGGCAAGCGGCTGTTGTAACGCACCACGTAGGCGGCCAGCGTCGTGGCATTGGTACCCCGGGGAATCAGTGAGACACTCAGTCCAAACTGTCCACTGTCGCTGGCGTCTTCTGTTCTAAGGCCCGGCAGTTTAAAAAAGTCCGGATCAAAGCCAAGCGTCCCCGGTGGTAATGCAAACGCTGTATCGAGATCTGTTCCCTGGTCAGAGAAACGCCCGGCGCCCAGCATGGCAATATTGACGTTGTCGTTATCGAGCAGGTCATTGGTGGAAAAAAAACTCCCGATCGGAGGTAGGCCGACCGGCTCCCACTCGTACTGGTAATAGCCTTCCACGGCAACCACTTCAGTAATGTTGGCCGCTCCCCAGAACATGCCCTGGGGAATGCGCAGGTCACGAGCCGCGACGGCCGGTTGATTCAGCGCTGCAAAATCAAACGGGTTAATGACATCGACCCCGTCACGGACAAAGTTGCCCTCCCCCCAGTTCACCACCTGGTCACCGAGCCGGAAGAACAGCGGAATGTTCCCGACTGAGAAACGTGCAGAAATATAGTGTTCAAGAAAATCGGCGTCCTGGCCAATCTTGTCTTTTGCATCCGAACTCAGGGAAGTACGCTCACGGTCTTCGTGCTCGTTTTCGTAATCATAGAAGGCGAAACCACGTACATAGGCGCCGAAGTTCTGCCAGGACAGGGTCAGGTCCGCATTGAGGCGCACGGCATTGGAGATAATGCCTTGCTTGTAATTCAGGTTGCCGTCATCCTTGTTGGCGGTTTTTGCCTTGCCGCCATTGGCAATGGCAACCAGGTCTTTGTCGGCATCATCGAGCCGCACACCGAGCCCATAGGCCAGCGTGAGATCAAGGAGGCCCTCCACCTGGCCGGCGCGAAAGTCTGCCGCCTGGCTGACGAAAGCCGGGAAACCGCATGTCAGCAGCACGAGAACTCTGAAACCTTTCACAATATCGTTCTGATTCACTTACCCGGCATGGGTGCGATTTAATCGCGGATGCGATCCTGCAGGTGCATTATAAATGCTATGGGTCATTCGCGGCTACAAGCCGCTCCTACTACAATAGATACATTGCAGGAGCGGCTTGTAGCCGCGAATAGCCCAAGCACATAAATCAAAAATGCAACGCATCAATCAGACACATTCCCCAGCTTGTCCACGCGCAGTTTTACCCGTCGTAACCTGAGTGCCAGGAACACCAGCATGGCACCGACCACGAATGCCAATGCTGCCACCAGCCATGAAATAGTCACCGCACCGGCGCCTGGCCAGACGATCAAAACCAGGCCGATAACAGCCAGCACCAGGCCAATTGTCAGCAACAGCCCCCGATTGGGGTCGTTTTGGTTAGCGCTACGTCCAGCAAGGAACAGGTTGGCGCCGTGCAACAATGCCCAGATACCGAGGATAATCAGCAACCATTTCACCGTCAGTCCCGGCCAGAAGAGCAAAACTGCGCCCACTGCTATACTTACTAGGGCTGGCAGCAAATATGACTGCAGATCCCGGCCACGGATACCGCTGATAAAGCCGGCAGCCCCGTCGAGCAAGGCGTAGATACCAATCAGACGAACAAGCAGACCAAGCGTCAGCTTGGGCCAGATCAATGCGCTCACCCCAAGTCCCAGGGCAAGCAGGCCTCGCAGCATGAAGGTCCACCATACGTTACCCATTTTCCCGCTGACCCGACTCTTCAGTCCAACAGCCGCTGTCTGTAATTGTTCATTATCTGATGGCATATCTTGTTTCCTGTTTTATGTTCAAACTTTATCTTAATGACGTATCGCCTTGGTTGCTTTCTTGGCAGCACCGTCGTCGTCACGTCTTTTTTCAATCGGCCCTTTGTCCTCGATACCTACGGCATCCTTGGTCATATCCGCGGCGGCTTCCTTCGGCGAGCAGCGCCCACCCACACCCACGGTTGCTTTCATGGCAGTGCTTTTTGCGGCCTTCTCCGCAGTGCAATCAGGATCGAGCACCCCACTGATTGCAGCTGCACTTGATAATACCAGGGCAACACCCAGGGCCCATGCTAATGTTGATTTGTCCATTGTTGAACTCCTGTACAGATATTGAGTTGTGGTTCTCACGTCTGCCACTTCGCCCTCAGCGCGAGGATAATACTCCCAACCAGGAGTTTCAGTAACAGCTTGTCGTTATAGTTCCGGGGACAGTCCCTTGATTAGTGACTATTTTGCTGGCGGCGGGTCCGGTTGCAGTGGCACCGAGAAGGTCAGGAAGACGGCATCACCCTCCACCCTGTTTTTGGCGTCGAATTCGTGATACCAGCGCAGATCCAGACCCATGGAGCGCCCGGCGGCCTTGAACTGGTAAGCCATCTCCGGACCAATGCCGCCTACGCGTGACTTGAAGTTACCCAGAACCTTTGGGCCGCCACTGTCGGAGGTAAACTGTTTGGAGTAATAGCCCACGAGTCCCGCTGAAAAGCCGGAGGGCAGGTGCTGCTTGTAGGTAAGTTCAAGATGGGCCTCGTTGCCGCTATCGTAATCGGTGTCATCGTTTTCACCATTAAACGTTATACCGAGCACCCCCGAGAATTCCCTGCCTTTTTTAAAATTACCAAAGGTAAAAGCGGTGCCGACATCAAGGCCCCAGCGGTTTGCGCCCATATTGGCAATGCGCCCTTCTTTGTATGCACCGACCGGAATAAAGACGGTGCTATAAATATTCCAGGCCCGGAACAGGTCCCCGTCGCGTTTACGCCACCCCAGTGATGCAGCCAACGCCGGATCCCCGACATCCGTGAGGCTGTCCGAGACACCGCCCCCCAGTGTTGTGCCGCCCGGAGTGGTGGCTGTAGCATCGGCTTCAATCTTGACATGGCCGTACGGCACCACCCCACCGATAGCCAGACGGCCGTTACCAAGGCGGGTGTCCGTGATCCAGGTTGCCTGCAATACGTTGACCTGAGCCTCTGCCGAGATGCCCTTGTTGAGCAGGCCGGCGATGGGGAATTCCTGGTTGGAGTCACCGTCGTAGTAATACAGGTCATTGGTGACATACCAGCCGGGTTTCGGAATCAGTCCCGCCACCGGGCCGCGCTTGCCCAGCAGATAGAGCGATTTCCCGCCTTCCACGGCGTAAGCGTTGCCCCAGAGGCAGGCAACTGACAGCGCCATAAGCAATGCAGGTTTTATCCGGATACCGTTTTTATTCATAAAATTTGTTTACCCTTTCGAGCTATACCAGATTGGTGAGGTCCAGGCACGTTCCCGTACGGTCGCCGGTACATCATCCAGCAGGGGCAGGCCCGCGCGTACTGCGTCGTAGGTGCTCCAGCGCGGCGTCGGGATATGCAGAACCCGGACATAATAGACCGCTCCCCTGCTTGCATCAACTCTTCGTCCACCCACGATCCGATAAGCTCCGCACTACCGATGATCTGCATCTGATTTTATTCCGGCAGACAACAGCACTTGCGTGAGAATAGCAGATTAGCGGTTAATTTAATCTGTCAAAGTAGAATTAAACGGGCGCTTTCTGACCCAGTCATTGAGTGCCTGAATATAGGGAGGACTGCCATTATCGAGGTGCCAGGAATCGACGACATAGCTATCCAGGGTTTCCAGTTCGATTATCTGGCCGGCCCAGTGCTGGTCAAACACATACGGTGCACGGTAAGCCCGTTCGACCACACGGTGCCAGCGCAGTAGCCCGTGCGCCTGTAGCAACTCCAGATAGCGTTTGGTATTTGTCGACTCGTCAATGCAATCCATTTGGCCCGGCCAGTCATCAACAACCGGATTCCTGCCCCGATCAAGGTAAGTGGGTGTCTGACTACCCGCAACATTCTCCAGGAGAGCTATCGCCTGTCGGATCATATCCCGTTCCCCGGCAGCTGAATGCGCAGCCGGCTGGAACAGGTTAATGAGCCTTTGCCATTCATCAGCAGCAGGACGGACCTGTGCTGTCCGGTTACAATTATAGTTATAGCAAACCGTGAACACCGGCCGTTCAGAATCTGCCATTACCGGCAGCGACAGGGTCAACTGCTGTAACATCAGCAGGCAACATCCGGTGGCATACAAGAACTGCCACCCCTGATGGCACACATGTGGTGATCGGCCTTTTTGCAATCCTGTCACATGAGTCCGGAAAAGTACTGCAACGCGGTTTTGGTCTTGGTCTTCTGCTCACCTTCGAGATCAATCCCCTTTCCCGCCAGGAAATTTCTTGCCTCGGCTGTGACCTGGAAGGTCTCCTTCGGCTCGCACTTTGTTGACAGTTCCAGGATGCGTGAATTATCCGGATAAAACCATGCCTCGGCGACCAGATCTCTGTCAAGCGCTTCCTCCGGGAACTCCAGCTTCAGGGTGAGTATTGGCCCGAGTGGCACGAGATCGTTCAGTTCCACGCCATCCGGTGCGTTCATCTCGAAGAATTTCTTTTGCTCTTTCGAAAAGAGCTCATTGATGTCGAGTTTTCCTGCGACGGCCTTGCGAACATCATCGGGATCCGACTTGCCCTTCATCGAGGCCGAGGTCACAAACCGGCCAGGCATTATGTCAACTTCAACCTTCATGCTATCCGAACGGCGCATCTCCTTCGGTAGTTCTTCCGGCACTACAGGACGCAGCTTTACTACTGTATCGGCCGTGCCACCCTGATTGCGCCGTGCACGCACCACAACACCGATTGCATCCAGGGCCAGATCGGGCGTATCGAAGAAGTAGACCTGCCGTATCTCGGCTTCGATAGGATCCAGCCCCAATGCAAGAGAGGCACTGCCATGATCATCCTCCGCTACCGAGAGCTTTAGCTCGACACTGTCGGCCCCCCTGGTCAGGGCCAGCAATTCGCCTTGTTCATCAACGGTAAGTTTGTTCATAATCCCTCCTGCAGACTGTTTCCCAATCGTCTCAGACAATAGTCGGTGAGTCAGCGCTCAGTATGCTGGCAAGCTCGGCAAACAAGGTTTTTTCCCCTGCGCTCACCTGCTCGCCACCAAAGCCGAGAAAACCACCTTCCCTGGCTGCCCTGGCAACATTTTCAGCCACTGACATCGCCCAGGCCGTGTACTCGGCCGTTTCACCGGCACTGGCCTTCTCTTTCAACAGACTGGCTACTTCGCGGGAATCATCCAGCAGCAGCGCCCGTATCTTCTCCGGAGAATCAATTCCCTTATCCTTGAGACGGGCGATTGTCTGCTCACGTAATGCCTTAGCCTTCACTTTGGCTTCATCGCGATCCTCCATGTTGGGCAGCACGCCCTGGATGATTTCGTTATTCGGGTAGTCTTTCAGGCCGGCCATGTAGCTTTTTGCACTGGCGAACAACTCCTTGACCGTCCCCAAACCACTGCTTTCCGCGAACACCATGGCCGATCCGATCAGGATCGGTGTCGCCGCCAGTAATTGCTGTTCTGAATCGGTAAATTTTTCATCGAATGACATAGTGATCAACTCCTTATTGGTGAGGTTCTTATGGGCAAACTGGCACTATTCACTTGCAGGAGCGGCGTCTCGCCGCGATCATGTTTGTTACGACCTAATCGCGGCGAGACGCCGCTCCCACAGGCGATTGCTTAAGCTCAAGCCAGACCGACCGCCTGGTGCATATAAGCCAGGACCGGCTGGCTAAGACCCAGTTTGCTGGCTAGCTCCTGCATGTAGCGCTTCTCGGCGTCCGTGTCCACTTCGATGGCCATAAGCGAGGCGGCATAGATCTGAGCCGCCACCTGCTGATTGGGCACGGCACGTACAATTGCATCGGTGTCCATCGGCTTGCGCATTTCTTCCATGACGAAGCGTTGCTCTTCATCCGTGACGCCGTCTTCCTGCATCTTGCCCACCAGGCGTTCGGTTTCCTCGGCATCGATGCGCCCGTCGGCCTTGGCGGCATTGATCATCGCCTGCACGGTTAGCGTAGCAACGTCACGGACCTGCTGTTCCTCCCGGGCATTGGCAGGCTTGCGCAGTCCCGCAATAACGGCAGTTGCATCATCGACCTCCAGCGATTGCGATCCAGCAGCGGATTTATCGCCACTCATCATGCTTTTTGCCAGTGCGAGTGCCTGGGCAGCCAGGGCACCAAAGATGGTATTGGCACCGGCACCCATGGAACTGTTGCCGCTACCGCCTGAACCGCCAAGAACCACTTTCCCAAGGCTGCCAAGAAGGTCTCCGGTTGAGAAGCCGCCGCTACTGCCGCGTCCCGCACCGGGTGCGCCGCCTTGTGTGCCACCGGCCAGTTTGCCCAGCATATCGATAATGGAACCGGCGCCGCCACCCGGACTGCCGCCTTGCATGCTATTGCCACCAGCCAGCTTGCCCAACATATCCAGAATGGAACCGCCGCCGCCCGGGCTGCCGCCTTGCAGTCCTCCAGAACCACCCCCGTACGTCCCGCCCGGTGCGCCAAAGCCCGTGTTGTTGACAGTGCGATCAAGTCGCCCGGCCGAGGAACCCATACCGCCTTTCATCAATGAGCCAAGAATATCCAATGCATTCATAACAAAGCCTCCAGTGCTTCTTATAGTGCTTTTCTTATAGAGAGAAAAATAAAATTACGATGTGCACTAATTCCGGCAGGCTGCAGCGAACATTACTGCCGCCGCAGCCCGCAACGAACTACGCGCGCCGGCGCCCCCCACCGGGTGGACGCATCCATGGCGGCGGGCCACCCCTCGGGCCGCCCGGCATGGGCTGCCCCTGCGGTGGCCTTTGTCCTCCGGCGGGCATATCCCAGGGCGGTGGCGGTGGCTTCTGGCCCGGGGGGCTGTTTGCCACTGCTTGATTCCAGGCACTCAGTCGCCGCTGTTGCTGATTGATGAAGGCGGCAAGCTCCTGCTGCTGGTGTCCATCGAAGCGCTGTTTTTCCTGCTGCTGATAGGCCTTGAATTTCTCCAGATCACCGTTCTGCTTGTGGCCCAATCCGTTGCGCTCCTGCTCCTGATGGGCGCGGAATGCAGCCCAGTCCTGTTTCCACCAGGCTTCGTCGAGTTCGTCCTCATCGAATTCAGGTGTCTTTGCGTGTGTCCCGGATGCAGTAGCCGCACCGCTCCCGGATTCTGCCTGCGGGGCTCCCGGCAGGGGCGCGTTCAGGATGTCCTTGATGCGTTCCAGCACTGAGCCGTCGTCATCATCAGCGGCGGGGGCCTGCGTTTGCGGAGCTTGTCCCTGGGTACCCGGCAGGGGTGCGTTCAGGATTTCTCCAAGCCTGTCAAAAAAGCCTTTGTCTTCTTCTTGTGCCATCTTTCACCTCCAATGTGTTAGTTTTTTACCTTGATCAGTTTCGACGACCAGACGAGGAGCAAGGCACCTCCCAGGGCAGCGACACAGGTAATGATCAGACCGCCGACGGTGCCACTGGCACCAAACCCGAGCAGCGCCAGCACGTAGCCACCAACCACCCCGCCGGCAATACCGAGAATCATATCGCCGATCTTGCCAAACGGCGGGATACCGCCAATGAAACCTCTTGCGATCAATCCGGCTATCGCACCAATCGCCAACCAAACAAGCAATGACCATGCAGGCATGTCAAATTCTCCTTTTTAACGAACCAGTTGTAAGTAATTAATTGCAGAAAGCAGGGATCAATGTTTCTTTTTGTCCCGTTTCCCTTCCCGAAACTCCTTGCGGGCGTCAAGGATATTACCACGACATCTGGCCGGATTCAGTCAATTGGTATAGCAACAGCTAACCATGATTTCGCCTGGCGACGTGATTCCTATGTGAATCAGGGAGTATGACGAGCCATTTAAACTAAAACAGCAAAAGACGTTTTACCACTTTTAGCAGTTCCTTGAACGGCAATTGTGTCGCACCGGCGGCAAGCAGTGGCAGCAGCGCAGCAGCGGAGACCGGTAGCAGCGCTGCACGACTGAAAACAGATGTGGATAATTTATTAACCGCCTCAAACGTTTTGGAAGGATCCGGGATCGCGCTTGCAGCCGACGAATCGGCATCTTCAGCGGCATCGATATTCCTGCCCAGAAGCTCGCGCTCGGCAGCGCGGTGGTAGCGCGTTGCCTGTACGCTGCAGGCGAGCAGTGTTTGTTCCTTGAGCCGGGTGAGCGGCTTGCGGAAGGCTTGCAATGGCCAGGCAAAGAGTGCCAGCACAATGAGCAACCAGCACGTCATCAACATTCCGTAGGTCTCGGGTTGCAGGTCACTGTTCAGGAATTGTTGGGCAACAACAGCGCCTACCACGCAACTCACGGCAAAGACAAACAGGGTATAGGCGTTCGGGTACTGGCCGATGAACGCGAGACCACCGCGACCATCCGGG
>DMKK01000135.1 GCA_003454335.1 Gammaproteobacteria bacterium
CGGCACCACACTTGCCTTCACCACATTTTCCTTCTGCCATCCCGGCAACCACGTAGCCGCTGGATAGCCGGGACATGGCAAACGGGTTCTCCGCTGCATTGGTGATGGCGATATTGGCCAGGGAAACCGTGAACACGGTACCCAGTGCAACAGCTAATGGTTTATTTGCTATTTTCTTTGACATGTAATTCTCCTCTTGGATGTATTAAAAAAGCTAACGCCGCCTGGAACGCGCCACATGGATGGCCCGGTTATCGACCGCAAGCGCCGCCTCGTGCAATGCCTCCGACAGGGTCGGGTGGGCAAATATCGTTCGTGCAATATCTTCGCTGCTGGCGCCGAACTCCATGGCCAGCACCGCCTGTCCAATCAATTCGGAGGCCTGTGCACCCATTATATGCACACCCAGCACCCGATCAGTTTTCACATCACTGAGCACCTTCACCTGCCCTTCTGTCTCCTGCATGGCACGTGCACGCCCGCTGGCGGCAAATGGAAATATGCCAGCGCAATACTCAATGCCAGCCTGTTTCAGTGATGCCTCGGTCTTGCCCACCCAGGCGATTTCCGGATGGGTATAGATAACGGATGCGATGGCCTCGTAATTGACTTCACCGGCCTGACCGGCAATCCGTTCGGCCACGGCAACACCCTCTTCCGCTCCCTTATGGGCCAGCATCGGGCCACGTACTGCATCACCGATAGCGTACACGCCCGGCGCACTGCTACAACACTCCTCATCCACATGGATAAAGCCCCGCTCATCCAGCAGTAATTCAGTTTCCGCTGCCGCCAGTCCATCTGTGCAGGGACGCCGGCCCACCGCAACAATCAGGCGGTCCACGTTCAATGAATGGTCGCCTGCTGCATTCTCATAGTCAATCTGCACACCTGCGCTGCCGACATCAGTCGCCTTTACGCATGCACCCAGCTGGATATCAAGCCCCTGCCTTTGAAACAGCCGCAGTGCTGATTGTGCAATCTGCCTGTCAACCATAGGCAGGAACTCGTCCTGCGCCTCCAGCAAGGTTACCGCTGCACCCAGTCGCTGCCAGACGCTGCCCAACTCAAGGCCAATCACACCCGCACCGATTATCCCCAGCCGCTGCGGCACCCCGGTCCAGTTCAAGGCACCGGTAGAATCCACCACCGTGTCGTTATGCAGCGGTGCTACTGCCAATTGTACGGGAGTTGAACCTGGCGCGAGAATCACATGCGTGGCGGCAATGGTTTGCTGACTGCCATCGTGGGCCGTGGCCTGTACCTGCCGGTCAGGCAACAACTGTCCGCGCCCCGGCAGCCATTTTATCCCGTTCGACCTGAACAACCCGGCAATACCACGGGTGAGATCATGCACGGTCTGTTCCTTGCTGTTAATCATGGCCGCAACATCCAGCGCAACCCCACTGA
Organism: Gammaproteobacteria bacterium; assembly: GCA_003454335.1. Classification (GTDB taxonomy): domain Bacteria; phylum Pseudomonadota; class Gammaproteobacteria; order UBA9214; family UBA9214; genus UBA9214. The sequence continues at coordinate 1,411 of DMKK01000135.1, forward strand.
CCGAAATACCGTGCCCGTTCATGTCATGTGTCAGTTGCTGATACAACGCCGAGCTTTCCAGCAAGGCCTTGGAAGGGATACAGCCCGCGTTCAGGCAAGTCCCCCCAAGCACCGGCCTGCCTTCCCGATCGAGCCATGCATCAATACATGCAACCTTCATGTTCAGCTGTGCACAGCGAATCGCGGCAACATAACCGGCGGGGCCTGCACCAATAACGATAACGTCGTAGTTATTCATGACAGGCCATGGCGTGACATCACAAATCCAGCAGCATGCTGGCAGGGTCTTCCAGCAAATCGACAATTGTCTTGAGAAAGGTTACTGCGCTCTTGCCATCCACAATACGGTGATCATAGGTCAGCGCCAGGTACATAATCGGGCGTATCACAATGACACCGTCCTCGACTACAGGGCGATCCTGGATCTTGTGCATGCCAAGAATCGCACTTTGTGGCGGGTTCAGGATCGGTGTCGAGAGCATGGACCCGAAGACTCCGCCGTTGGTTATCGAAAACGTACCACCGGTAAGATCATCCATCGACAACTTCCCGCTCCGCCCCTTGTTGGCAAACTCGAGAATATCCGTCTCGATTTCAGCAAGGCTCATGTACTCGGCATTGCGCAGAATCGGTACAACCAGTCCGCGGTCAGTGCTGATGGCAACACCGATATCACAAAAACCATGGTACACGACGTCATCACCATCGATGGAGGCGTTGATATCCGGGTGACGCTTCAGTGCCTCGGCAGCGGCGCGCACAAAGAAAGACATGAAGCCCAGGCGCACGCCATGATTCTGTTCAAAGGCATCACGGTGCTTTTCACGCAGCGCCTTGATCGGCGCCATGTTGACCTCGTTGAATGTGGTCAGCATGGCCGTGCCCTGCGTGGCTTGCAGCAGTCGTTCAGCGACTCTTGCACGCAAGCGCGACATGGGAACCCGCTTCTGCGGACGGTCTTCCTCGATCTCCGGCAGGCCCGGCGTCAGCCGGACCACCGGGGTGGATTCCTTTTCTGCAGCGGCCTGCTGTTGACTGTCGAGATGCGACAGTACATCACCCTTGGTAATCCTGCCCTGTTTTCCGGTTGCCTTGATGTGCCCGGGGTCAAGGCTGTTTTCTGCTATCAGCTTGCGTACCGCCGGACCTGGACTGTGCGACTCTGCGGTCGCGCTGCTGTCAGTCCTGACAATCGTCTCAGCCGCCGGCATTACAGTTCGGCCACTGCCATTTGCATTGATAACACCAATAACCTGGTCTGAAATAACCGTGTCGCCATCCATAAACAGGATTTCCTCGAGCACGCCATCTGCAGGCGCCGGAACCTCCAGCACCACCTTGTCCGTTTCAATATCAACCAGTGCTTCGTCGCGCCTGATCATATCACCTGCCTGCTTGTGCCAGCAGACAACGACACCATCACTGACAGACTCGGGTAATGCCGGCACTCTTATTTCCGTCGTCATCGTATCCTGCCCCCGTCATCGACACTCATGAAGGTGCCTGTTGTTCCAGACCCAGCGCGCTGCTCACCAGCGCTTTCTGCTGTTCCACATGCACGCTGGCATAACCGACTGCGGGCGCGGACAAGGCCTCGCGGCCAGTATAGACAAGTTTGTTTTTGGCACCAATGACCTCTTCGAATTTATGTCGTGTGGCATACCATGCACCCTGGTTCTGGGGCTCTTCCTGACACCATACAAATTCCCTGACAGCGGGATAGCGGGCCAGCTCCTGTCGCAACAGACGCCAGGGAAAAGGATACAGCTGTTCTATCCGTACCAGCCCTACATGGTTCAAGTTCCCTGCCTGCCGGCGTTCATGCAAATCGTAGTACACCCGGCCACTGCACAATACCAGGCGGGTTACCTGTGACAGGTCGGTCTGTTCCTGCTCCCCGATGACCGGTCTAAAATGACCCTGTGACAGCTCATGCAGACTGGACACGGCATCCTTGTGACGTAACAGGCTTTTGGGTGCCATTACAATCAGCGGCTTGCGTAGTCGCCTGATCATCTGGCGGCGCAGCATGTGAAACATCTGCGCGGGTGTCGTTGGGTTGCACACCTGGATATTGTGGTCGACGCACAGTTGCAGAAAACGCTCAAGACGTGCGGAAGAATGTTCCGGACCCTGCCCTTCGTAGCCGTGCGGTAACAACAGGGTCAGGCCACTCAGGCGTCCCCATTTTGCCTCACCGGAGGTTATAAACTGATCAACAACAACCTGGGCAACATTTGCGAAGTCACCGTATTGCGCCTCCCAGACAGTCAGCGTTTCCGGCTCGGTGGTGGCATAACCGTATTCATACGCCAGTACCGCCTCTTCAGACAACAGGGAATTGAACACCTCAAACCGGGGTTGAGCATCGACAAGGTGCTGCAACGGGGTGTAACTTTCACCATCAACCTGGTTATACAACACTGCATGCCGGTGAAAAAAGGTACCACGCTCACTGTCCTGCCCTGAAATACGTACGGCAAAACCATCATGCAGCAGGCTGGCATGCGCCAGTGACTCGGCAAATCCCCAGTCCACCGGGAGTGCACCGGATGCCATCTTGCGCCTGTCATCCATCACCTTTGCCACCCGCGGGTGGCAAAGGTGATG
>DMKK01000025.1 GCA_003454335.1 Gammaproteobacteria bacterium
CTGGCGCGCAACCACATCATCATCGTTACCATCCGGGGTACCGGGCGGCGCTCCGTTATTGCCCTGTCGCTGTGATGAGCCCGGCCCGGCGCCGGCACCGTAGGTAGCATTGCCACCACTGCCGCCTGCCTGTTGTTCATAACCGTCTCCACCCGTGCCTGCAGATCCAGCCGCCCCATTACCGCCCTGACAACCACCGCCGCCATCACCGGCCGCATGTGGTGTGGCGGCCTTGATGCGTTGCTGTTCACGTAACAGCATTTCGTCAAACTCACTCAGGCCGTTGAACAGTTCGGCATCCAGGTCCGCAGTTTCCTCGACACTGGTGCGCTCTCCTGCCTGGTCAACCGCCGCCGGGGCAATCAACACAGAGGAAGTGGTCGGACAGGAGATATCGGGTGGCGACGCTATACCATTATCAGCCAGCGCCACACAATCCTCGGCCACCTTGCGGTGCAGGCGCGCCACGTAGGCAGCATAGTCGACCACCTCGGTACCCTTCAGGACACCACGCTCACGCCGACTGTGAAAATCCTGTTCGGCCGACACCAGGACAGCATGGTCACTGCGCAACTGCTCAAGCAGCTGGGCAGTAGCCGCACAGGCGGTGGCGGCTGACAGCATCAGCAGACACACAAGGAACCTTCCAGATATCATCACGTTATTCATTCATACATGCATTAAACCAGGGCATGCATTTCAGTATACCCCGTCACCCTTGCCGCATAAACCGGATAACACGGAGCTACGATACCCGGCAACTGCAGACCGGCAAAACCGGGCGGCGATGGCATCGCCCGAAGGTATGCACATTTCGGCTTGTCCGACCCTGGCTATCGTTATATGATCCGGCCGCGCTATCCAGTTGTTTCATACCTATCATGGAGAGATCTAAATGAAAAAGAGTTTTGCGGCTATCATTCTACTGAGTGCTTCATCCACTGCCTTCGCAGTCGCCCCCGGGGGCGACAGCTGCGGCTGGGGCAATATGTTCCATGACGGCACTTCCGGTACCGGGCGGCATTTTCTCGCCAGCACCACCAACGGTACATCGGGCAACAAGACCTTTGGCATGACCAGTGGCACCAACGGCTGTTCTACCAGTGGTACGCTGACCTACGGTGGCCACAAGATGGTCAATCTGTCACCTATCATGGGTGAATTCTCTGAAGACGTTGCCAGAGGCCATGGTGATGCACTGGACGCAGTTGCGGTAATGATCGGTGTTGAACCACAGGATCGTGATGCCTTTGCAGCAACCATGCATAAAAACTTCACCGTCATATTCCCTAATGAAAATGTCACGGCAGATGAAGCCCTGAATTCAATCAATATCGTTATGAAGAATGATGACCGTCTGGCCAGGTATTCTGTATAAATCCAGCTGACTTCTCGACCATAAAATGCCCTGTATCATTGCCGATACAGGGCATTTTTTTATCCGGCATGCACATATCTCGCATTTTCCTTGTCACAGTTACCTGTCTTTTTGCGGCAATCACAGAAGCCGGGGCAAATACTGACGCATATATTCAGGAACTGCAGCAACGCGCATCCGGCAAGGCACTGTGGCAGGAACCTGAATGGCTTAACCTGGGGCACTACCGGCAAACCAGATTTATAGCGGGTAACTACAGCAGCGCTGTTGATGACAAACGCTTCTTCTATGCCCCCGGGGGCAATGCAGACCCACAATACGAATTAAGCGCAACCCTGGCCGCTTTTTTCAATACACAGGAAGCTGGCAATGAACACGCCCTGTGCCGCTCACCTGCACGTTTCAACTGGCTGGACCGGCATCTGCAGATCGATACCAGCCGCCTGCCAACACCCGCTTGCAGCGACTACACTGAATGGCGCGGGCTTATACACGCCGAGAGCGTGACATTGATATTCCCGACCTACCAGCTCAACAGTCCCTCTTCCATGTTTGGACACACGCTGTTGCGGCTGGATCCGGCAGACGACGCGAACTGGTCTGACTGGCTGTCCTATGCGGTCAATTTCGGGGCGAATATCAACAACGATGACAATTCGCTGTTTTATGCCTGGAAAGGCTTGAGCGGCGGTTACCCTGGCCAGTTTATCGTTGCCCCCTACTTTGAAAAGATCAAGGAATATAACCGCATTGAAAAGCGGAACATCTGGGAATACCGGCTAAACCTGGAACCAGCGGAGGTTGAACTACTGGTAACTCACCTGTGGGAACTCAAGGACATCAACTTTGACTATTACTTCTTCACCGAGAACTGTTCCTACCGGTTACTGGAACTGATTGAAGTCGCCCGGCCACAGGTTGAATTGACCGATGAATTTGTTGTAACTGCAATACCGGTTGATACCATCCGCGCGGTAGAACAGGCCGGCCTGGTTGCAACAGCCAGCTTCCGGCCATCACAGGAAACAATCACCAGACAGATGCTGCGTGAATTGCCAGAGGAGGATTATGCACAGATTGAGAAACTCCTCGATCAGCCACTCGACATACAGGATCCTGCTTTCCGGTCCCTGTCAGACGAGCAGCAACGCGCGTTGCTGGCAGCCACATACAAATTGCTGAGCTTACGCCAGAACCGCAAGGCACATGATCCGGAAGCAGCAAGAAAGCGCCACCAGCTGCTGTCGATGCTCAGTCAGTATCCACAAGATACCGCACCTGAAATTACTGTACCGATAAGACCCGAGACCGGCCATCACTCAAAACGGTTAACCCTGGGCGCACTTGAAAGAGATGGGGAAGGTTACACCGAACTGGGTATGAGGATGTCCTACCATAGCCTGGAAGACCGTGAAGCGGGTTACCTGCGCGGGGCCCAGATCAATATTTTCGGTGCTGTCTTGCGCCGCAAGAACTCTTCGGGCACCGTTGTCCTGCAATCAGCTAATTTCGCCGATGTCTTTTCCCTGTCACCCCGCAGTCGTTTTTTCGATCCACTTTCCTGGCGCATTCGCGGCGGCCTCGAACGCGTCTATTCTGATGGCAAGGACAGACTGACGGGCCATATCACTGGCGGCGCTGGTTATGCATGGCCCGTGCTTGATGATGGCACCGCTTACACCTTGCTGACCGGGCGTCTTGAAGCCAACTCCACGTTTACACACAAGCTTGAACCGGCGCTGGGTACTGCAGCAGGCGCGATGTACCACAGCGCCATCGGCACCGGACGTACCGAAGTCAACGCGGAAAAATTCAGCGGTGGCGAATACCGTATCAACCTCGCATTCACCCAAAACCTGGTGCTGTCACGCGATAACGCCCTGCAGTTCAGATTCAAGCGTGAATGGCATAATGACAAGGACTTTAACGAGATTGGCCTGAGTTATAATTTTTTCTTTTAATCGTCGGTCAAATCATGGAAAGACTGTTACTGCTTGCATTCATACTTGTGCTGACCGGGATAAACGGTTGCTCGAGCATCTTCTTTTTCCCGCAGAAAAGTCATTTACAGACCCCGGATCAACTGGGGCTTGACTATAAAGACATCTTCTTCACCTCGGCAGACGATCTCACTATCCATGGCTGGTGGCTGCATGCGAAGGCCCCCGTCAAGGGCACCATCTATTTCCTGCATGGCAATGCCGAAAACATCAGCACACATATTCACAATGTCGCCTGGTTGCCTGAACATGGCTACCAGGTCTTTCTGCTTGATTACCGCGGTTTCGGCTTGTCACAGGGCAAGCCTGATCTGCCAGGGGCACTGGAAGATATTCGCAGTGGCTTGCAGTTCATCCTGGCGCAAGATGCAACACGGGGAAAACCTCTGTATCTGCTGGGACAAAGCCTGGGTGCAAGCATGGCCATCTATTTTGCTGCCACTGACTCACAGGCAAAGCAACACCTGAGCGCCA
>DMKK01000297.1 GCA_003454335.1 Gammaproteobacteria bacterium
CCTTACAGACTTCGAATTTCCGCTGCCCATGATCGCGACAGGGATGAGCGTTACTACGGCAACAGAATCGCTTGGCAGCCTGTTGGTACCTGGCGCTTTCACTTTCGACGCCGCACCGGGGAACTACTTTGTAAGCTTCTTTGGTTTTGCCACGTTGTCCGTACCACAACTCGGACAGTACGGTATCGAAATCAGTCAGGTATCGTCACCAGTGCCGGTTCCGGCAGCTGTCTGGCTGTTTGGTTCTGGTCTGATTGGCCTTGTCGGGATGACGCGTCGCCGCACGCACTGAAAAAATGTCAAGTCTCCGTAAATAATCTCCGGCCCCGATTCTCGGCCGGGGATTGTTATTATCCTGACATATATCCCGTGGATGACCTTTCGGTCTAATCGGGTATGATTGCCTGCCGGTCAGCCTGTTAACACAGCCTGGCTGTTAACATTCCACCAGAATCAGGGCAGGTATATTGGGAAATGGCTAAACGCCGCAAACGCGGGCGGAAAAAGGCTCGTCGTAAAGTTGCCAGGCGCCGGTCTGTCTGGGGCTGGCTGTTCGTTTTTCTGGCTATCCTCATGGCCGGATATATTGTCTGGCTGGACTATCAGGTACGCCACCAGTTTGCGGGCAAACGCTGGTCCTTGCCGGCACGTGTCTATGCGCGTCCCCTGGAATTGTATGCCGGCCTGGAGGTTTCGTCAGAACAGTTCCTGTCCGAGTTAAGGGCGCTGCACTATCGCCCTGTCATTACACCGCAGGCACCCGGCCAGTTCTCCCGCAACGGTAACGTTTTCCATCTGTTGTCCCGTCCCTTTGATTTCTGGGATGGTCAGGAGGCCGGCCGCGATCTCCTGGTGACCTTTTCCGGGAACCGCATTGCGAAGCTGTCTGCTGGTAACAGCAGGCAGGCGGTCAGCCTGGCGAGACTGGATCCGGTATTGGTCGGGAGTTTTTATCCGGCCCATAATGAAGACCGGGTGTTGCTGCAACTGGATGCGGTGCCTGTCAGTCTGACGGATGCCCTGATTGCCATTGAGGACCGGGGTTTCTATTCGCACCTCGGTGTGGCACCGCAGGCTATTCTGCGCGCGCTGCTGGTAAATATTCGTGCCGGCGGTGTGGTGCAGGGGGGCAGTACCCTGACCCAGCAACTGGTAAAAAACTTTTTTCTCAGCAGTGAGCGCTCTCTGGTACGCAAGGCCAATGAGGCGATCATGGCCTTGCTGGTCGAATGGCATTACAACAAGGACGAAATTCTCGAGGCCTATCTAAACGAGGTTTACCTTGGCCAGGATGGTAACCGGGCGATCCATGGTTTTGGACTCGCCAGTTATTTTTACTTTGAACGGCCCTTGACAGAACTGTCAGTGGAGCAGTATGCGTTGCTGGTGGGGCTGGTGAAAGGGCCGTCTTACTACAACCCGCGACGTCATCCGGAGCGTGCGCGTGCCCGGCGTAACCTGGTACTTGATGTGATGGCAGAACTGGAGCTGATTACTCCCGAGGAGGCTGCCCGGGCAAAAGCCCGCAAGCTGGGTGTGAGTTCGTTTAAAAGAAAGGCCATTAATACCTTTCCCGCCTTTCTCGATCTGGTGCGTCGCCGGCTACAGCGTGACTACCGGGATGAAGACATTACCTCTGAAGGTTTGCGTATCTTTACGACCCTCGATCCCCAGGCGCAGTGGCAGCTGGAACAGGTGCTGGAGAAGCGGTTGAAGGTGCTCGAAACCGGCCGCAAGCTCAAGGCCGGCACACTGGAAGCGGCTGCCGTGGTGACGTCAGTACAGGGTGGTGAGGTGCTGGCGCTGGCCGGTGGACGTAATCCGAAATTTGCCGGTTTCAACCGGGCGCTGGATGCGCAGCGCCAGGTAGGTTCATTGCTGAAGCCTGCTGTTTACCTGACAGCCCTGGAGCAGCCGCAACGCTATACCTTGGCGACCTTGCTGGATGACAGTCCGGTGACCTATACGGCGCGTAACGGCGACCAGTGGGAACCCCGCAACTATGACAAGAAAAATCACGGTGATGTGCCCTTATACCAGGCACTGGCGCATTCCTATAATGTCAGTACCGCACGGCTTGGACTCGAACTGGGTATTGAGTCGATCATTAAAACACTCCGCAGGCTGGGTGTTAAACAACATCTGAACCCGTATCCATCGCTGGTGCTGGGTGCTGCTGAAATGTCGCCTCTGCAGGTGACGCGAATGTACCAGACCTTCGCCAGTGGTGGTTTTCGCACCCCCCTGCGTGCGATTAACGCGGTGCTGGCGGCGGATAACGCGCCCTTGCAACGCTATCCGCTCAGTGTGCACGCGGCCATTGAGCAAGCGCCCAACTATCTGATTACCACGGCCATGCGTTATGCCGTACGTGAGGGAACCGGGCGTGGCATTTACCAGACCCTGCCGGGCAGTCAGGATATCGCCGGCAAGACCGGCACGACAGATGACCTGAGAGACAGCTGGTTTGCCGGCTTTACCGGCGATCGCCTTGGCGTCGTCTGGATCGGACGTGATGATAACCAGTCGACCGGGCTCACTGGTTCAACCGGTGCGCTGCGTGTCTGGCGTGACCTGTTTGTGCATTTTGCTAACCCGGTCCCGATACAGGCGGCAGTAGAAGATATTGAGTACCGGTGGATTGATCCGAAAACAGGATTCCTGGCCGATGCAGGCTGCCCGGATGCCGTACAATTGCCTTTCAGCACGGGCAGTGCGCCCGTGCAGCATGCCCCCTGCGTTAAAGCTGACCAGGGTATTACAGGTAAACCGCCAGCAGCTGGCCAGGGTAAACGCTCATCACCGGGCCCGGTTGACTGGTTCAAGGAGTTGTTTGAATGAGATTAGCAGTTTTAGTTGTATTGCCGGTGCTGGCACAATGCCTGTTGCAGGGCTGCAGTAGCACGGCCCCGCGTGAACAGGCGCCACCGGTAATTGACAAGGGACAACCGGCTCCCGTGCAACAGTCTGAATCCACTGCAGCAGTAACGGTACCGGTACAAACACGACCATATGTACCCCCGCCATTGCCTTCACAGGAGACACCGGTTGTCCGCAGTCAGCCCCCGGCCGTGGTGGCATTACTGGACCATGCGGAACAGCAGGCGAATGCGGGGGAACTGGAGTCCGCGGCTGCATCACTGGAACGGGCGATTCGTATCGATCCACGCAACCCGGTTCTCTGGTATCACCTGGCAACAGTGAGACTCTCACAGGGGGAATCAGTACAGGCAGAGCAACTGGCTGCGAAATCCAATAGTCTTGCAGCGGGTAATCGCACTCAGCAGGCAAAAAACTGGCGGCTCATTGCACAGGCCCGGCGCGAGCAGAATAATACCGGGGGTGCTGCTGCTGCCGAGCAGCGTGCCCGGGAACTCGACCCTCGCTGACAGGATGGCGACAGGGACCCTATGTCCGGATTGACTGATTTTTTGGGAGAGACGGGACCGCTTGCAGACTGTGTGCAGGGGTTCTCGCCACGCAGTGAGCAGCAGCTGATGGCAGAGGCCGTTGCCGAAACCATTGCTGCAAACCGGACACTGATCGTTGAAGCAGGCACTGGTACGGGGAAAACCTTTGCCTACCTGATGCCGGCCCTGCTCTCCGGCAAGAAGATCATTATTTCTACCGGTACCCGGCACTTGCAGGACCAGTTATACGGCAAGGACTTGCCGGTGGTGCGCAAGGCGCTGAAGGCACCGGTTGCTACCGCCCTGCTAAAGGGCAGGACCAACTATCTGTGCTGGCACCGCCTGCAAACGGCTGGTAGTGAGGGGCGGCGCCTGTCTGCAAAACAGGCACATGAACTCGAAGCAGTGCGTGCCTGGTCAGACCGGACTGCCAGTGGCGATGTCGCCGAGCTGGGCCTGGTCTCTGAAGATTCGATTGTCTGGCCCCGGGTGACCTCGACGGTTGAGAACTGTCTTGGGCAGGAATGTGAATATTTCCAGGACTGCTTTGTTGTCAAGGCGCGACGAAATGCCCTGGAGGCCGATATCGTCGTTATCAATCACCACCTGTTGTTTGCTGATATGGTGCTGAAGGAAGAAGGCTTTGGCGAGCTGTTGCCGGGGGCAGATGCCTTTATTATTGATGAGGCACACCAGTTACCGGAAGTGGCATCCATCTTTTTTGGCACCACACTCAGCAGCCATCAGTTACGCGACCTTGCCAGGGATGTGCGGCTTGAACATTTGCGGGAAGCCGGAGACATGCAGGACTTGCCGGATGCCGCAGACAGAATGGAAGCACTTGTCCACCAGCTCAGGCTTGCGCTGGGCCAGACAGACCGGCGCGCGGCATGGTCAGAGGTGTCCATGGACAAGAGCGTGCAGGCTGTGTTGTCAGATCTGTCGGTCTGCTTGCAGCGCCTGGCGGACTGGCTGGAGGTGGCGGCTGAACGGGGCAAGGGCCTGGCGGGTTGCCGGCAAAGAGCCGCGGTGCTGAAAGCGCGGCTCGGACTGTTGCTGGAACATGCATCGGGTGATTTTATTCACTGGTTTGAGACCTTTCGTACCTCTTTTCGTCTCAACCTGACCCCTTTGAATGTGGCCCCCGCTTTCAGAAATTGCATTGACAATTTGCCAAGTGCCTGGATTTTTACCTCGGCAACCCTTGCCGTCGGTGACAGCTTTGGACACTTTGCCGGGCAACTGGGTCTGGATGATGCGCGCATGCTGAAGCTGGACAGTCCGTTTGACTACCGGAAGAATGCCTTGCTCTATCTGCCGGAGAATATGCCGGCACCCAATGACAGGTTCTATGTGGACGCAGTCGTTGCCTGCGCGCGCGATATACTGCAGGCCAGTGCTGGCAGGGCCTTCATGCTGTTTACCAGTCATGCCGCGCTGCGCTCGGCGGCCGCACAACTGGAAAATACCCTGGAGTATCCCTTGCTGGTTCAGGGCGCGGCTCCCCGGCGTGAACTGCTCGAGCGTTTCCGGGAACTGGGCAATGCGGTGCTGCTGGGGACCAGCAGTTTCTGGGAAGGCGTGGATGTGCGTGGTGCTGCACTGTCCTGTGTCATTATCGACAAGCTGCCGTTTGGTTCGCCGGGTGATCCGGTGCTGCAGGCACGTATCGAAGCGATGCGCGAACAGGGTGGCAACCCGTTTATGGAATATCAGTTGCCGCGTGCGGTTATCAACCTGAAGCAGGGGGTTGGACGACTGATCCGTGACCGGGATGATCGTGGTGTGCTGGTGTTGTGTGACCCGCGCTTGCGCAGCAAGTCATATGGAAGAATATTCCTGAAAAGCCTGCCGGAAATGACACGGACGAGTAATGTTGATAACGTGCATGAATTCTTTGCCCCTGCAGCCGCCTGTGGGAGCGCCGTCCCCGGCGCGAATCGCGGCGAGACGCCGCTCCCACAGCAAGATTTTGCAATGATTTGGGTTTCTCGAGATGTCACTACGACTGCTTGCCATTGAAACCTCAACCCCCGCCTGTTCGGCGGCGCTGTGGGTTGATGGCGAGGTGCTGGAGCGCTATGCGCTGGCGCCGCGTCAACATGCGGTATTGATGCTCCCCATGATCGAGTCGCTGCTGCTTGAGGCCGGCATTAGCGTGCCGCAGCTGGATGCGATTGCCTTTGGTTGCGGCCCCGGTTCCTTTACCGGTGTCCGCATTGCCGCCAGCGTGGTACAGGGAATTGCGTTTGCCGCTGACCTGCCGGTGGTGCCGGTTTCAACGCTGGCGGTACTGGCGCAGGGTGGCATGCGGGTGACTGACGGGCGGCAGGTGCTGGCTGCACTCGATGCGCGCAAGGCAGAGGTGTACTGGGGTTGCTATACGGATACAGGAACCGGGACTGTTGTCTTGCAGGGTCATGAATGTGTGTGTGCGCCAGCAACTGTTACCTGCCCGGATGGCGATGACTGGGTGGGTGTGGGGAGTGGCTGGGAAGCATACGGTGACGATTTGATGCAACGGGTGGGTGAGCAGGTGGTGCGTGTGTTACCGGATTTTGAACCGCGGGCGACGGATGTTGCCCGGCTGGGCAGCCATGATTTTCGGCAGGGAAAAGTGTTTGGTCCGGAAGCCGCGGTGCCGGTCTATTTGCGGGACAATGTGGCAGAAGTCAAAAAAAGTCTATTGTAAACAACGTGTATGATTACCCTTTGTGAAAGAAAGCGAGGATTTTATATGAGAAAAATAGCCGTATTTTTACTGACGGGCTTATTGCTGGGCGTCTGCCAGGCGGAATTGCCGGGTGTGCGTCACTGGACGCTTGAAACGGATATAGAAACAGCGTACAAAAATATCTACAGGTCGCTGGAAAATAACAATATGTTTATTATATTTGAGGCGAATATGGGGAGAACTCTGGCCGGGTTTTCCGGCCGATGGGGGGATAACTATAATCGCAATCAGCTGCAGGATATTCGTTCAATGTTGTTTTGCAATCCCTGGTATGTGAACGAGGTGAGTAATCTTGATCCACAATTGCTGGCGTTCTGTCCCATGCATATCACGCTTTACCAGCAAAGCAATATCACCCACATCACCTTTGTGCGCCCGTCGCATGTTGGTCAGGGTAGTGCTGTAGCAGGCCTGTTGGAGGGGTTGGAAGCAAAGGTGAGTGCGGCTGTTGAGTCAGGGATTGTGGCGGCACAGCGGTGAGAAATGCCGGCTACATCCACCATAGCGAGAAAAATGGAACATAGGTAATCAGTGCCAGCCAGCCGACCATCAGCACCAGAAACGGGATGGCGGCACGAAACAGTGATAGCACCGGGCGACCAAAACGCTGGCTGGCGATAAACAGGTTGATGCCGACGGGCGGCGTACTGTAACCGAGTTCAAGGTTCGCAAGAAAGATGATGCCAAGATGTATGGGATGGACACCGTAGCTTTCCGCGATAGGCAGGATAAGCGGTACGACCACGACGATGGCAGAGAAGATATCCATCATGCAGCCGACAATCAGCAGGAATGCATTCAGCAGCAGCAGGAACTGAAGCTGGCTGTCCACATGAATACTCATCCAGTCAAGAATCTTCATGGGTACCTGCGCATCGATCAGCAGATTGGTCAGACCCATGGCCACGCTCAGGATGATCAGGATGCTGCCAACCAGCACCGCAGTATCCCGCAGCAGTAACGGCAGGTGTTTTATCAGATGAATTTCCCGATGGATCACACCTTCCAGCAGCAGTACATAGACTGCCGTGCATGCCGAGGCCTCGGTGATGGTCACAAATCCGCCAAAGATCCCCACCAATATACCCAGGGGCAGGAGTAGATCCCAGAACCCCTCTAATAATGCACGGCCCAGTGTTGCAAACGAGAACTGGTGGCGCGGGATATCCGCCCGTCTGCCAACGTACAGGGCGTAGAGGCCGAGCAGTACCATCAACAAGATACCCGGAAAAATACCTGCCAGAAACATCATGTCGATACTGACGCCGGCAACAATACCGTACAGCAGGATGGCAAGGCTGGGGGCGAACAACAGGCCCAGTGAACCGGAGGTGGTTAGCAGTCCCAGCGTGAACCGTTCCTTGTAGCCTGCATGCAGCAGCATAGGAAACATCAGGCCGCCCAGTGCAAGAATGGTGACACCGGAGGCGCCGGAGAATGCAGTAAAGAAGGCGCAGGACGCAATGGCGACACCCGCCATGCCGCCGGGTAGCCAGCCAACAGAGGCATTGAAGAGCTGGATCATGCGTTGCGGGGCACCGCCGGCGGCCAGTATCACACCGGCAAAGGTAAACAGGGGGATTGCTGCAAGATGCGGTGAGGTTGCCAGCCGATTGAGTTCGACGGCGAGCAGGGCCGGATCCAGACCGGCATTAAATGTTGCCAGCAGACTGCCGCCGGCCAGTGCGATAAACAATGGCAGGCCGAGCAGGGCAAGCAGAATCAGTGCGCCGACCAGGATCAGGGTCATGACTCGCGATCAACCTTCGCCGGCGAAAACAATGCCCCTAGCAGGAAGTGCAGTGACAGCAGAAAAAAACCGAAGGGGATGATCAGGGCAAGGATTGAAGTCCAGCGTTCATGGTCTGCGACGTACTGCCAGTCGTCATACCAGAAACGTGTCGCTGCCCAGGTCATTACGCCACAGACTGCGGAGGAAATCAGGTACAGGGGTGGTTGCAGCAGCCTGATCCTTTCCGGGTTCATGCAGGCGGCCACGACATCAATGCGGATATGCTTGTTGCCTTCCACGGCCAGTACTGCGCCGAAGAAGGCGACGTAGAGAACCATGTAGCGGGACAGGATGTCGCCATTCGGAATGCCGGTGCCGAAAAAGTTACGTGCCAGCACCTGACCGAAAATCAGCGCCAGCAGTAACAGCAGGGAAGCGCCGGCCATAAAACTTTCCATGCGTATCAACGCATGCCGGAAACCTGTTACCCACTGGGGTTCAGTCAACAGCATTTACGGCTTCTGCAGCCTCTTCCTCGCGGAAGTCCTGCAACCATTGATTGACCCTGTTAATGGTTGCCTCTGGAATATAGCCGTTCTTCATCAGGCTTTCACCGGCACGGATGCGTATCCCCTGCAGGGCCTCTGATTCCAGACTTTCCTCGGCTTCGACTATTTGCATGCCGCGTCGCTGCAGGGTTTCAAGGCTGTCGACATTGTCCTTGCGCGTGGCAGTCACCAGCTTTTCACCGATGACGGCGCCGGTACGTTTTAGTATCTTTTGCAAGTCCTGGGGCAGGTTCTGGAAGAAACGGCGGGAGACAACCAGCGAACCGATACCATTCGCCATGGGGACATTGGTGATGTATTGCGTTTTGGTGAACCACTGCATGGCAATGGCGCCAAGCGGTGGTGCATAGACGGTATCAATCAGTCCGGTTGAAAGGCTGGTATAAACGTCAATGATTGATAACGGTACCGGTGACAGTCCGCTGGCATTGAAGAAGGCCTTGCCGAGAGGGTCGCCTTGCCAGTTCCAGATGCGGCGTTGTTTCAGGTCATCAAATTTCTGGATAGGTGCCTTTGAGAAGAAGTAGACAAAACCGACTTCCATCCAGCCCAGCAGTTCATAACCGTTGTCACGGTAACCCTGCTCGATCTCGGGCATGAGCCGCTGGCGGACGTAATCGATTTCCTCGATGCTGTTGAACAGGAACGGGAGTTCCATTACCCGGGTGGGTGAGTAGATTTGTCCGATACCGTAGCCGGTAAAGGCACCACCCTGCAGTTGTCCGAAGCGGATTTTTTTCAGTACCTCCGGTTCATCACCCTGTACCGCACCGGGATAGATCTTGAATATCAGTCGTCCGTGGCTTTCTCGTCTGACCTCATTGGCCCATTCATGCAGCAGTTGTACCCAGGTAGTCCCGGCCGGTGCGAGGGTGGCAAACTTGAGCACATGGGGCTTTTCTGCCTGCAGTGGCGTACTCGTCAGGCTGACAGCAGTCAGCAACGTGACGGACAGCAGCCGGCATAGCGCAGTCAGGTACCTGTTAATCAAAACCAGTCATCCTCATAGCCAAGCAGTATGGCCGCTCTTTGTTTGGCAACCCCGTTTACCAGCGCCATTTCCGGATACAAATCATCCGGTGCATCGATGATGGCGGTCAGGCGCTCATGGAATGCCTGCTGATCCAGCCGCTGGCGGTCCAGAAATTCTGCCTGCAGCAGATCAACAATCAGCAGCTTGTTGTCATTGATTTCTGCTGCTCGCCGGAATTCTGTTTCTGCCCGGGAAAAATCACCGCCCAGCATGGGCGCACGGCCACCGTAATAGACACCGAAGAACATGTGGGCGCCGCCAAAATAGAATTCATTATCGAGGTCTATGACGCGCTGCATCAGGGCGGCGGTGTTGGCCAGGCTGGCAACCAGCGACATGTCGTCACGACTCAGATCAATCCACTTGCCAAGACAGCTGGCCGTCCAGAACAGTGCCGGCACTGCTTTTCTACCGGCCTTGCTGACGGCGGTTTCTACCGCCTCCAGTGAAGCAGATTCCGGGTCGATATCAATGCCGGCCAGTTTCAGTGCCTGTTGTGCATGTGCGTAACAGCGGCGGTACAGCAGTTTCGCACGTACGGGGTCCTCGGTTTCCACAAAGCCAAAGCTGTAACCGTAAAATCCCTCGGCAGCATACAAGCGCAGTTCAGTATTCTTCGGATCCTCGAGCAGCATACCTTCCAGCAGCTTCAGATTGGCCGGCATGGCGTCCCTGGCAAGTTGCAGGTCTGTTTCGCGGTTCATGGACTCAACGCCGCTGTCCAGAATGGTCTGTGAACCGCGGACAACCATCTGGCCCATGGAGCAGGCTGTCAGCAGGGTGAGTGTGCCAAGGAGTACAGAGAGTCTTGCCAGGGAATACAGGCCGCGTGGATTTTGCTCTTGATCCATTCTTGTTCTCTCAGGTTAATAATTGTTTTAATATTTCTTCGTAGATAGCTGACAGTTTATCAAGTTCGGCAATATTTACACATTCGTTTGTTTGGTGAATAGTAGCATTGACCGGGCCCAGTTCAACCACCTGCGCACCGGTTGGGGCAATAAACCGTCCATCCGAGGTGCCGCCGCTGGTGGAGAGTTCGGTGGCTATTCCTGCCGCCGCCTGTATGGCATGGCTGGCCGCCTCTACCAGTTCGCCGGCCGGAGTGAGGAACGGCTGACCGGAAAGCCGCCACTGGATGTCGTAATTCAGTCCGTGACCATCCAGGATTGCAACTATGCGTGCTTTCAGGGCGGCGGCCGTGGATTCGGTTGAGAACCGCAAATTGAACAGCAGTTCGATGTTTCC
>DMKK01000054.1 GCA_003454335.1 Gammaproteobacteria bacterium
AGCGACGCACCCATCAGTCTGTAGAATGTAGTGATGAGTTACCCGTGTTCTTCACTACGGCAGTACCAGCCCGGCACGGGCAAGCATGGTCGTCAGGCGAATCAGTGGCAGTCCAATCAGGGCGGACGGATCGTCGCCGTCCATGCGTTCAAACAGGGTGATCCCCTGGCCCTCTGATTTAAAGCTGCCAGCGCAGTTGTAGGGCTGGTCTGCCTGCAGGTAGCGTTCTATCTGCCCTTCATCAAGCTGCCTGAATTGCACTTTGAAAGGAATGACATCCACCTGTGCCTCGCCGGTCATGCTGTTTAACAGGCACAGCCCGGTGTGAAACGTTACCAGCCTGCCTGACAGAGCCCGCAGTTGTTCAGTGGCATGCACGTGGGTGCCGGGTTTGCCGAGAATGTCACTACCTGTCGTGGCAACCTGGTCGGAGCCGATAATCAGTCCCTGGCAGGATTGCCCGATTGCACGGGCCTTGGCCTTCGCCAGGCGCCTCACCAGTGCTTCCGGTGTTTCATCAGCAAGGGGGGATTCATCAACATCAGGTGCTGCGGTGGTAAACGTGATGCCCAGGCGTTGCAGCAGTTCCTTGCGGAAAGGCGAGGTGGATGCGAGTACTACGGGTAGCGAACTGGTGGTATTCATGGTGGTTTCGGATCGGGTTCCAGGTTCAATTTCCATGCGTGTTGCATTCGGGACGACGCGGTTACCTGGTCGGCAACGGCGACTATGCAGTTCTCGATATTGTACCCGTCAGATTGACACCCTGCAGGCCACCCTATAATATTAGCAGGTTATGATGGACCACCTGCCAGAACGGCTGGATCTGATTGCAACTGCAGAGGCAGGGCGCGTCTTGCGAGGCCGGATCCCGGTGGCCGGGCTGCAGCGAGTGTTGCCCAGCCTGGTTTCGGATGAGGGTGAGTTGCAGGTTGAACTGCACCTCGGCAAGGATCTGGATGGTACCTGTTTTCTCGCCGGGGCTATCCAGGGAGAGATTGTCCTGCGTTGCCAGCGATGCATGGAAGGCATGACTCTGCCGCTGGAGCTGGAATTCCGTCTTGGTCTGTTGCGAGACGAGAGTGCAATGGGCAAATTGTCTGACTGCTATGAACCGCTGGTGGTTACGGCAGAACCCGCGTACATTGCGGACATTGTCTCGGATGAAGTATTGCTGGCATTGCCCATCGTACCCTTGCATAAGGGTTCTGATGAGTGCAATGCCAGCATCAAGGCATATAAGCCGCCGCAGGACGAGCAACGGGACAACCCGTTTGCTGTGCTGGCGGAACTGAAACACAAACAGTAACTGAGGGCTGGTAACATGGCTGTACAGAAAAGTCGCAAGACACCGTCAAGACGCGGCATGCGTCGTTCACATGACAAACTGACCGAAAGCACACTTTCAATCGAACCGACTACCGGTGAAACCCATCTGCGTCATCACGTCAGTGCGGATGGATTTTACAAGGGTCGCAAGGTTGTCGATAACGCTCAGGACTGAGCGTTTACTTCATTATTAACAGCAACTGTGGGAGTGCGGGTACTCATGTATTGCCGGCACTCACGCAAACTGCTGCCAGCTTCTCAGCCAGGCTGATCCAGCGATGAGTGCCGGAGTTACGATTGCGCTTGATGCAATGGGGGGTGACTCAGGCTCCGTTGTGGTCGTGCCTGCCGCGCTCAAGGCGCTCAACGAGCATCCGGATGTCAATATCATCCTTGTCGGTGATGAGACGGAATTAACCCGTGAACTGGAAGCAGCAGGGGCCGGCAAGCATTCCTCCAGACTGAAGATTCACCATGCCAGCCAGAAGGTTGAAATGGATGAGTTGCCCTCCAGCGCCCTGCGCAATAAAAAAGATTCTTCCATGCGGGTTGCGCTAAACCTTGTCAAGCAAGGGGAGGCGGCCGCCTGTGTCAGTGCCGGCAATACCGGTGCGCTGATGGCGACATCCCGCTTTGTTCTGAAAATGCTGCCCGGCATTGATCGGCCGGCCATCTGTACCTCCCTGCCATCCATTGCATCGCATACCTTGATGCTGGATCTGGGCGCAAACGTGGACTGTAATGCCGAGCATCTGTTTCAGTTTGCCCTGATGGGATCGGTGCTGTCCGAGGCAGTGGACGGGAAATCCAGGCCACGTGTCGGCCTGCTGAATATCGGTGAAGAGGAGATCAAGGGAAACGAGCAGGTCAAGGAAGCTGCCCAGTTACTTTCAGAGAATATGCCGAATTATGCCGGTTATGCAGAAGGCGATGATATCTACATGGGTACCTTCGATGTGATTGTTTGTGACGGGTTTGTCGGCAATGTTTCACTGAAGACCAGTGAAGGGGTCGCCAAAATGGTTGCCGCTTTTATCAAGCAGGAATTCACGCGAAATATCCTTACCAAACTGGCGGCACTGGTCGCGATGCCGGTACTCAAGGCCTTTCGCCACAGGATAGATCCCCGGCGTTATAATGGTGCGAGCTTGCTGGGATTGCGGGGCATAGTTATAAAGAGTCATGGCGGTGCCGACACCCTTGCCTTTGCAAATGCTGTCAAGGTGGCTATTCTTCAGGTTCGTGAAGACGTGCCGCAGCGAATTACCGCTCAATTGCAGGGCTACAAGGAAAGCATGCAGACATAATGAAATATTCACGTATAGCCGGTACCGGTAGTTACCTGCCCGAGAAAGTGCTGACCAATCATGATCTGGAAAAGATCATGGATACCACTGATGAATGGATCAGGGATCGCACCGGTATTTACAAGCGGCATATCGCAGCCGGCGGTGAAACGACCTGTGATCTGGCAGAGATTGCAGCCACGCGAGCCATGGAGGCGGCGGGGCGTACGCCACGCCAGATCGACCTGATCGTACTCGCCACCACCACGCCGGACCGTGTCTTCCCGAGTACGGCCTGTCTGTTACAGCAACGCCTGGATATTCATGGAACGGCTGCCTTTGATGTGCAGGCTGTCTGTACCGGTTTTGTCTATGCGCTCGGGATTGCCGATAAATTTATTAAAACCGGTTCTGCAAAGTGTGCGCTGGTCGTGGGTGCTGAAACATTGTCCCGCATTGTGGACTGGAACGACCGCGGTACCGGGATACTGTTTGGTGATGGTGCCGGTGCCGTCGTGCTGGAAGCCAGTGATGAGCCGGGCATCCTTTCCACGCACCTGCATGCCGACGGCAGTTACGAACACTTGTTGACTGTTCCGGCGGGTATTTCGGCAGGTTATGACAAGGTGCTTGCCGGGCAGGCCTATGTGCAGATGCAGGGTAATGAAGTTTTTAAAATGGCGGTTAACACCCTTGGCCGGATTGTTGATGAAACACTGGCGGCCAACGATATGGAAAAGACTGATGTAGACTGGCTGATTCCGCATCAGGCCAATATTCGTATTATTCAGGCGACTGCACGCAAGCTGAAAATGTCAATGGATCACGTGGTGGTGACTGTTGATGAACACGGGAATACGTCAGCTGCATCGGTGCCGCTGGCGCTTGATACCGCCGTACGTGATGGACGCATCAAGCGGGGTGAAACACTGCTGATGGAAGCCTTCGGTGGTGGTTTCACCTGGGGTTCGGCCTTGTTGAAATATTGAATTAACAACACACCGGCTAGAGACATGAACGCAGCTACTGATAACACAGATGATACGCTGGCCATTGTATTTCCCGGTCAGGGTTCCCAGTCGGTCGGCATGCTGTCCTGGCTGGCAGCAAGTTATCCATTGGTCAATGAGACGTTTACCCAGGCCAGTGATGTACTGGGCTATGACCTGTGGAAACTGAGCCAGGATGGGCCCAAGGACGAATTAAACCGCACGGACAGGACGCAGCCTGCAATGCTGGCGGCTGGTGTTGCCGTCTGGCGTGTGTGGCAACAGGAAAATGGAGCGCTTCCCGGTGTTATGGCCGGACACAGCCTCGGAGAATATTCAGCGCTGGTTTGTGCGGGTGCCATGGAGTTTTCTGATGCCGTCAGCCTGGTAGAGGAGCGTGGACGTTGCATGCAGTCGGCAGTGCCGGCCGGTGTGGGTGCCATGGCGGCAATTCTTGGGCTGGATGACGAGACGGTTGCGGATGTTTGCAATCGGGCAGCGGAAAGTGAAGTCGTGTCACCGGTGAATTTTAATTCTCCGGGGCAGGTTGTTATCGCAGGTAATGCAGAAGCTGTTCAGCGGGCCATAGTATTGGCAAAAGAGGCCGGGGCTAAACGTGCCTTGCCTCTGGCTGTCAGTGTGCCATCGCACTGTTCTCTCATGCAGCCGGCAGCAGAGCAGTTTGCAGCAAGACTGGCACGGACAAACATCAGTACACCGTCCATTCCGGTCATCCAGAATGTCGATGCAGACCGGCATGATCAGCCGGATGCGATTCGTAAAAACCTGGAAAAACAGCTTTATCGCCCGGTGCAGTGGGTGTTATCTGTACAGAACATGGGCGGGCAGGGGGTTACCCGGATTATTGAAGCCGGTCCCGGAAAGGTTCTGGCGGGCCTGTGCAAACGCATTGACAAGTCGATTGCCAGTGCAGCTGTTTTTGATCCCGCTTCGCTTGCTGCTGCACTTGATGACTAGTCTTGCGGGAGAGGGGAATGATGAGGCTGCAGTAAGGGCAACTGGCATTTTTCACTTGAGGTTCTTATGTCATTAAATAATGAAATAGCACTGGTAACCGGGGCAAGTCGCGGCATTGGCAAGGCGATAGCGACGGTTCTTGGTGGTCGGGGAGCAACCGTTATCGGTACGGCAACGTCTGAAAGCGGTGCACAGGGGATAACAGCTGCCCTGTCAGCAAGTGGCCACAAGGGGGCCGGCAAGGTTTTGAATGTAACCGAACCTGATTCAATCGCCGCCTTGATGAAGAGTGTCCAGGAAGAATTCGGCACCCCGACAATCCTGGTAAACAACGCCGGTATCACGCGTGATAATTTGTTAATGCGCATGAAGGATGATGAATGGGACTCCGTTATTGAGACCAACCTGACGTCGGCCTTTCGTATGAGCAAGGCCTGCTTGCGCGGCATGATGAAAGCCAAACACGGTAGAATCGTGACAATCACCTCCGTTATTGGTGCAACGGGAAATCCGGGCCAGGCTAACTATGCAGCGACCAAGGCCGGTGTGATTGGTTTTACGAAATCACTGGCAAGAGAAATCGGGTCGCGGGGTATCACCGTCAACGCCGTAGCCCCCGGCTTTATTGATACCGATATGACCAGGGAGTTGCCGGAAGCGCAGCAGCAGGCACTGCTGGCGCAGATCCCATTGGGACGGCTTGGCGCTGTCGAGGATATTGCCAATGCAGTCGCATTTCTGAGTTCTGCTGACGCTGCCTATATAACCGGTGAAACCCTGCATGTGAACGGTGGTATGTATATGGGGTAGCCGAGTGCTCCATTTGGTTGAGGAGCCTGTGCTAATCAAATATCTTATTACTTTCTGATAGCTTGTTGATATGTAAGATATAAATATGATTTAATTTGTATTTTACAGGCAGGCGGTTTTTGGCTGGATACAGGCTGCCGGATGTTACTTGTATCTTGTCTGTGGCTTTCACTACAATACTCGCGCAGCCTCGGCTGCCTTAATTAAATACTGAGAGGAAAAACTCGAAATGAGCAACATTGATGAGCGCGTCAAGAAGATTGTTATTGAGCAACTGGGGGTTAAGGAAGACGAAGTGAGCGATAGCTCATCTTTCGTTGATGATCTTGGCGCTGATTCTCTGGATACCGTCGAACTGGTGATGGCGCTGGAAGAGGAATTCGAATGCGAAATTCCTGATGAAGAAGCTGAAAAGATTACGACGGTTCAGCAGGCCATTGATTACGTAAACGCCAACAAGGACTAGTTGTTTCCTCTGATATTCCGGCCGCACCCGATCGACTGACGGGGCGGCCTTTTTATCTTGTTCGTACAGAAAACCTGGCAGGTTGTTTGCGGGAGTTGAGCGTTGTCCAGAAGACGTGTTGTGGTAACCGGCCTTGGCGTTGTTTCCCCTGTTGGCAACAGCGTTAAAGATGCCTGGGGAAACATCCTTGCAGGTAATAGCGGCATAGGTCCCATTACCAACTTTGATGTTGCTGACTTCCCGGTACGTTTCGGTGGTGAAGTCAGGGATTTAGACGTTTCCCGATATATACCGAATAAGGATGCGCGTCGTATGGGGACGTTCATTCACTATGGTATTGCGGCGGCAAGCCAGGCGATTGCAGACTCGGGTATCGAAATAACGGCTGCAAATGCCAGTCGTGCCGGTGTTGCCATTGGTTCAGGCATTGGCGGTTTGCACGGCATCGAAAATACCTACCATGCGTACCTTGATGGTGGGCCGCGCAAGATTTCACCGTTCTTCGTGCCCGGTAATATCATCAACATGATCGCCGGCAATCTCTCTATCATGTTCGGCCTTAAAGGCCCGAATATAGCAATTACCACAGCCTGTACCACTTCAACCCATAACATTGGCGTGGCGGCACGCATCATTGCCTATGGTGATGCGGATATCATGGTCGCTGGCGGTGCCGAGATGACAACCTGTCCTACCGGCATCGGCGGGTTTGCAGCTGCGCGCGCGTTGTCGACCCGTAATGATGATCCTGCTGCTGCCAGTCGTCCCTGGGACCAGGACCGTGACGGCTTCGTACTCAGTGATGGTGCCGGTGTCATCGTGCTCGAAGAGTATGAGCAGGCCCGCGCACGCGGGGCAGATATCTATGCCGAGATAGCGGGCTTTGGGATGAGCGGTGATGCCTTTCACATGACCCAGCCTTCAGAGGGCGGGGAGGGCCCGGCCCAGTGTATGGATGCCGCACTGGCAGATGCCGGTTTGAATCACAGTGATGTCAGTTATATCAATGCGCACGGGACTTCAACACCGGCCGGGGATGTCGCTGAAACGCTCGCCATTAAGCGCTCGTTCGGAGAGCTGGCGGGCAAGATTGCAGTCAGCTCGACAAAATCCATGACGGGGCATTTACTGGGTGCAGCCGGAGGGGTTGAAGCAGTGTTTACCCTGATGGCTATCCGTGATCAGCTTGCGCCGCCGACTATCAACCTGGAGAACCCGGATCCGCAATGTGACCTGGATTACGTGCCGCACACAGCACGGGAAATGGAAATAACAACAGCGATGTCCAACTCATTCGGATTTGGCGGTACCAACGGGACACTGATTTTCCGCAAGCTGAGTTAAGCTGACAGTTGCATAAAATTTTACCTGAACGGTCATTTCACCTCCTGAATGAAAGGATGAAACGATCATGCGTTATCAATTCGGGAATTCATCCGGGGTGAGGTGCTGGCGCTATCCTGTGGGAGCGCCGTCCCCGGC
>DMKK01000112.1:0-381 GCA_003454335.1 Gammaproteobacteria bacterium
TGTCCAGCGGTTCCACCAGGTTGTTCCAGCTGTAGCAGCTGTTTTGTTCAAGCAGTTGCTCAACCAGCTGGCGGCTTTCTGCCAGCAGCTGGTCAACAGCGGGTTTAACGTGCTCTGGCTTTATTTGTGAAAAGGGCGGCAGGCCGTCCAGTTCCAGCAGGGGATTCGACATTCAGATAATACCTCTTGATTTGCAGGGTGTATTGCCCTGTCAGGGCGCGCTCACTTTAGCATCTTGCATGCGACTGTTGAATGCCTGTAACGTTCACTCCTGCCAACTCATCAGGATTTGCCGGAGAGGTTATACGTGACTATCAGAACATTCGAGGGAGTTTCGCCCGCTATTGCCGCGTCAGCCTATGTGGATGAGACGGCCCTGGT
>DMKK01000112.1:526-3710 GCA_003454335.1 Gammaproteobacteria bacterium
ACGGTAGGCCACCAGGCGATTTTACATGGCTGCACAGTTGAAGACCGCTGCCTGATCGGGATGGCAGCGACGGTCATGGACGGTGCGATCATCCGCTCCGGCGCAATTCTGGGTGCTGGCAGCCTGGTGCCGCCCGGGCATGACCTCGAGGGCGGTTTCCTGTGGGTGGGTTCTCCGGCGCGCAGGGTGCGTCCGCTGCGTGATCAGGAAGAAGCCTTTCTGGACTACTCGGCCGGACATTATGTTGAGTTGAAGAACCGCCATATGACTGCCGGATGACACGCCTGGATTAGTATTGCCCCCGTATGGCGTTGATGACCGGTTGGGTATCCGGCCGGACGTTGCGCCACAGGCAGAATGACTCAGCCGCCTGTTCCACCAGCATGCCCAGTCCGTCCATGCAGCGTGCTGCGCCCAGTTGTTGTGCCCAGTCCATAAAGGCCGTGGCTTTGTCAGCATACATCATGTCATAACACCAGCTGTCTGTTGTTATGACGCTTTCCGGCAGTGCCGGTACCTTGGCCGACAAGCTGGCGGCCGTGGCATTGATAATAATGTCGAAAGCTTGTCCGTGCACAGCGTCCAGCCCGCAGCCCTCGGTATGCCCGAGTTCGCAGAACAGGCGTGCCAGTTCCACTGCTTTTGCTGATGTACGGTTGGCAATGACCAGCAAGGTCGGACTTTCCCCCAGCAGCGGTTCGATGACACCACGCGCAGCACCGCCGGCACCGACCAGCAACAGTCGCTTGTTCTTGAATACCGCGCCATGATTGTGCAGCAGATCACGTACCAGTCCGGCACCATCGGTGTTGTCACCAAAATGCCTGCCGCTTTCATCAAGAACGAGGGTGTTAACTGCGCCGGCACGCTCGGCACGGTCACTGCGTGTGGCCGCCAGTGCCCAGGCTTCTTCCTTGAAGGGTACGGTGATATTCAGGCCCTTGCCGCCCTGTCGCAGAAAATCGGCAACGGCCTCTCTGAAGCCATCTTTCTCAACCAGAATGGCATCGTATTGAAGTTGCTGGCTAGTTTGCTCGGCAAACAACGCATGGATCCGGGGGGACTTGCTGTGGGCAACGGGATTGCCCATGACGGCGTAGCGATCCATCAGCTAGCTATCGCGCAGCCACTGCCCGACTGATTTTGCGAAATAAGTCAGGATGGCATCGGCACCGGCACGTTTCATGGATAACAGTGATTCCATTACAACCGCCTGTTCATCAAGCCAGCCATTTTGGGCCGCAGCCTTGAGCATGGCGTACTCTCCGCTTACCTGGTAGGCAAAGGTAGGTACGCCGAACCGGTCCTTGATGCGGCGGATAATATCCAGGTAGGGCATGCCGGGTTTTATCATGACCATGTCGGCGCCCTCCTCCAGATCCAGCGCGACTTCCCGCAATGCCTCGTTACTGTTGGCCGGGTCCATCTGGTAGCTGTATTTATTGCCACCGGCAAGGTTGCTTGCAGAACCCACGGCATCGCGGAACGGACCGTAAAAGCTGGAGGCGTATTTTGCGGCATAGGCCAGGATGCGAGTATTGCGGTGACCGGCCTGTTCCAGTGCTGTACGAATGGCACCAATGCGGCCATCCATCATATCCGAGGGGGCGACGATGTCGGCGCCGGCCTCGGCATGAGACAGTGCCTGTTTCACCAGAACTTCTACAGTCTCGTCATTCAGTACGTAGTCGTTTTGATCTATCAGGCCGTCCTGGCCATGGGTGGTAAAGGGGTCCAGGGCAACGTCGGTAATGACGCCCAGCTCGGGCACAGCCTGTTTTAGTGCGCGTACTGCACGCTGTGCCAGGCCATCCGGGTTGAAGGCCTCGCGGGCATCTTCGGTCTTGACGTCTGCCGGTGTAACCGGAAAGAGGGCAATGGCCGGGATACCCAGTGCGTAAATTTCACTGGCTTCCTTCAAGAGCTCGTCGATGCTGAGGCGTTCCACACCGGGCATGGAGGTAACCGGTTCACGCTGCTGTTCGCCTTCCAGTACAAATACCGGGTAAATGAGGTCGGCGCAGCTGAGTTCAGCCTCACGCATCAGGCGGCGGCTAAATTTATCACGCCGCATACGCCGCAGTCGGGTGGCTGGATAGTGGCTGCTTCCCAAGGGTGTACTCGTCACGGTTAAGGCTCCTGAAGAATTATGATGCACAGTTTACCGTGCCAGCAGCCGGTATCAATGTACCATTTGCCCAGGCTCGCGTGTAAGCTTTAATTATGCCATCGTATCAATTGAAACAGACTGTTACAGATCGTGAATCTGCTGCCGGGCTGTTGCGCGGGCAGCGGCCCCTGCTGTCTGCATGGTACGGAAATCCACTATCACGGTATAGTGAAGCAAACTTGCTGGTTGCCGCACAATGTGAATTGCAGGCGCGCCTGCGTGTGGCTGCACCCTGTTTCCAGTGTCACGTGCTGCAGCTTGTTTGTAATTTCCAGGGCCATGTTGATGTCAGGCTGAAATACGAAAAGTTGCAGGCAGCGGCCAGGGATACGTTTGAGCGGGCATTGCTGGAACTGGTTTACGGGCAGTTGCTGATGAGTTGTAAACAGGCAGGTGCATTACGGCACCTGGCAGACGGGTTTGCACTGGCTGCCCACGACCTTGCTTCAGCTGATTATTTTCAGCTGCTAAGGCGACATGAATTACTGGCTTATTTGCCGCTTTCAGACGCACCCTCATTGCCACAAAATCTGGGATCACTACTGGCTGAGGCTGCCGTTATAGGGCAATTACAGGCTGGAGAAGTCATACCATACCAGCAGACACATATGGATACCGTCGGTTAAGCAGACCGCGGTCATTGCGGGTTGCCGTTTTACAGTTAACCAGCTGGTGCACATTATCCTGACGGGTGTCGTGATAGTGTCCGGCGTGTGTTTCTGGCTGTGGCAGTGTGAGCGCGCGTAGTAGAGAACGTAGTATGTCCTGCAATATCAATAAGCTGCGCCCTTTCCGATGGGCTGTCCCTGTGTATCAAATTCTTTTTAAAGAACTGTTTGCCACTGCCGATACCCTTATCAGACAGTGACACAACAGTGTCTTCTGATATGGGCCCAATAGGGATTAAGGAAGATCCGGGTCCATTTCAGAGAAGATTTTTGTCATTGCACAGTGCACACAGTCTCCTCCGACGCTGAAAAGCGTTTTCAACCCGCCGAAAGGCGGGTTTTTTTT
>DMKK01000112.1:3758-7429 GCA_003454335.1 Gammaproteobacteria bacterium
AGGTGAGACCGGGAACCGGTCGAGAGGCTGGTCTGGGCCATGCCGGGAGCGATCCCTTAAAGCTGCCCATAAGTTTGAATGTCGAGAGCGACGCGCCAGGGATGTAGCGCTGCTACAGGGCGTCCACCCAGTCCCTGGGCTTGAGGAAGACCTCGTAGAGCTCTGCTTCCGGTGTGCCGGGCTCGGGTTGCCAGTCGTAGCGCCAGCTTACCTGCGGTGGCAGTGACATCAGGATGGCTTCGGTGCGCCCGCCTGACTGCAGNNAGGCATGGAAGCCGGAAGCGACGCGCCGGAGGTGATCGTCTCCACAGGAAGAAGAGACATCCAATGTTGTTACTGTGCCAGCCAGTCAGTCGGTTTCAGGAAGACGTCATAGAGCTCGGATTCTGCAGTGCCGGGTTCGGGGCGCCAGTCGTAGCGCCAGGTTACTTCCGGTGGCAGCGACATCAGGATGGCCTCGGTGCGGCCACCTGACTGCAGACCAAACAGGGTGCCACGGTCATAGACCAGATTGAATTCCACGTAGCGTCCCCGACGGTAAAGCTGGAAATTCTTTTCCCGTTCCCCATAGGCGATATCCTTGCGCCGTTCGACAATTGGCAGGTAGGCCGGCAGAAAGTGGTTGCCAACACTGATCATGAGCGAGCAGCAGTATTCAAAGCCGCCAGTGTTTAAATCATCGAAGAACAGGCCGCCGATACCACGTGGCTCGTTACGGTGTTTGATGTAGAAGTAGTCATCGCACCACTTTTTGTAGCGCGGGTAAACGTCCTTGCCGAAGGGGGTACAGGCTTCCTGTGCCAGTTGGTGCCAGTGGACCGCATCTTCTCTGAAGCCGTAGTAGGGTGTCAGGTCAAAGCCGCCGCCAAACCACCAGACCGGGTCGGCTCCCGCTTTTTCGGCGACAAAGAAACGGACATTGGCATGCGTCGTCGGTACGTAGGGACTGTGTGGGTGAATAACGAGAGAAACACCCATGGCCTGGAATGAACGGCCAGTCAGTTCCGGCCGGGCAGCGGTGGCCGAGGGTGGCAATTCGGCACCGAAGACGTGCGAGAAGTTAATACCTGCCTTCTCGAATACGTTACCCTCTTCCATGACCCGTGAACGACCACCGCCGCCGGCATCGCGGGACCAGCTGTCTTCACGAAAACGGCCCTTGCCATCTGCTTCCTCAATGGCTGCACAGATGTTGTCTTGCAGCGTCAGCAGGTAGTTACGGACAAGTTCTATATGTGTGTTGTCGATTTGACTGTCAGACATGGCAGTTAACTGCTCTCGTATAATGTGGGTGGTGGCGTTGCACCATTAACCATTCTGTGTGTGTGCTGAGCCACGCTGCAGAACAGCACCGGTCAGTCCATTACGTATCTCACTGGCGGTATTGTTGCCACGGGGACCGTGCAGGATGTAATCAAGTTGCCCGCTAAATGCCTTGCGTACCTGTAGCGGGCTGGTTGTCGGTTGCCGGCCATGAATATTGGCACTGGTTGAAACCAGTGGACCACCCCATGCGGCACATAGATCAGCGGCGATCGGGTGGGAGGTAACACGAATGGCCAGTGAGTCATGGTTGCCACGCAGCCAGGCTGGTATCCCGGGTAAACAGGGCAATACCCAGGTTACGGGCGTCGCAGGTGTGCTGCATATACGTTTTATTGCGGCTGGCTTTAATGGCTGCAGCAAGGGTTCCAGCTGTGAAAATTCGCTGGCGACAAGGATGAGGCCCTGGTTCACCTCACGTTTTTTGAGTGAGAGTAAATGCAGTACTGCCTGGCCATTGAACGGGTCACATCCCAGTCCGTATACAGTTTCCGTAGGGTAGGCGACAATGCCTCCTGCTGCCAGCTGTCGCACGGCTTCATGGATGTGCCAGTTCATGGTGAAGAATGGCAGGCCGACTTTCCCCTGTTGCAATTCAAGAGCTATTCTTCGTCCTTCTCCATGGCAGGCACAGGTGCATCCCACGGTTCTGCAAACTTGCAGTCCTGCTGCGGACATACCCGCTGGGTGCCGGAACGTTTGGTCGTCTTGATCGAGGTGATTGGCCAGTGACAGCTCGGGCAGGGCTGCGCCAGCGGCTGGTTCCAGATGGCATATTTGCAATCCGGGTAACGTTCACAGGAAAAGAACACCTTGCCACGTCTGGATTTGCGTTTCAGGATGTTGCCTTTTTTGCATTCCGGACATTGCACGCCAGTGTTTTCCGGCTTTTCCAGGGGCTCAATATGTTTGCAATCCGGGTAACTGCTGCAGCCAATAAATTTTCCGTAACGTCCGGATCTGATAATCAGGTTTGAATCGCACTTGGGGCAGTTGCGGCCTTCTACCACTTCCGGTTCTGCACTTTCCCTGTCTTCACCAACATTGCGCGTGTATTTGCAATCGGGGTAGCCGGAACAACCCAGAAAGAAGCCGCCCCTGCCGAGACTCATTTGCAACTGCTTGCCGCATTCAGGACACTTTTCATCGATGTGTTTCGGATATGGGCGGTCGTAGTCTTTCCCGATAAGTTTCTGGAAGGGCTTCCAGAACTCGTTCATGACGGGCACCCATTCTTTTTCTCCGCGAGCCACAGCATCCAGCTCGTCTTCCAGGCCGGCAGTAAAGTCGTAATCTACATATGAGTTGAAATTATCTGTCAGGAATTCGACAACCACACGACCTACATCAGTCGGGTAAAAGCGTTTTTTCTCGAGCGTTACATAATCACGTGCCTGCAGGGTTGAAATGATGGTGGCGTAGGTTGACGGGCGTCCGATACCATACTCTTCCAGCGTCTTGACCAGGCTTGCCTCCGAGAACCGCGGGGGCGGTTCGGTAAAATGCTGGTCGGCACGCACATCGTTCAGTAAACAGGTATCACCTTTCTCCAGGGGCGGCAGCATGCTTTCATCGCCCCCCCCTTTTTTATCGTCGACACCTTCCTGGTACACGGCCATGAATCCCGGGTCTACGATGGTGGATCCAGTGGCGCGAAAGATATTGCCATCACCGCATTTGAAGTCCACGCTGACAGTATTGATGGTTGCGTGAATCATCTGGCTGCTAATCGTGCGTTTCCAGATCAGGTCATACAGTTTGAGCTGTTCTGCAGACAGATATTTTTTAATCTCTTCCGGTGTCTTGCGTATTGATGTGGGCCGAATGGCTTCGTGTGCTTCCTGTGCATTCTTGGCCTTGGTTTTATAGGTGCGAGCTTCCGCAGGCAGCGCATCCTTGCCATAGCGCTCGGGGATATAGGTGCGCAGCTCATCCAGTGCTTCCGGCGCCAGGTTTACTGAATCGGTACGCATGTAGGTAATCAGGCCTGCCGTGTCTTCACCTGTGTCGATGCCTTCATAGAGTTGTTGGGCAACACGCATGGTCCGGCTGGCCGTGAAGCCGAGCTTTCGTGCAGCTTCCTGTTGCAGGGTGGAGGTTGTAAAAGGAGCGGTCGGATTACGTTTGCGCTGTTTCTTTTCAACCTTTTCTACGACCAGCTCGCCGTTTGCTGCTTCCAGCAACTCTTTTCTGGCTTTGTTGGCACTGGCGTCATCAGTTATCGAAAACTGCTTGAGTTTCTCGTTATACAGGTGCGTGAGACGTGCGACGAAAGTCTGCTTGTCCCTGCCAAGATCGGCTTCCAGTGACCAGTATTCGCGTGGCTTGAAGTTTTCAATCTCGACTTC
>DMKK01000212.1:0-5245 GCA_003454335.1 Gammaproteobacteria bacterium
GTCCATACCATTATCCCTGTAGGCAAAAAAAAAGCCCCTGCTGTTGCAGGGGCCTCTGTTTATCAGAACTGCCCGAACTTGCAGGCAGTTTCTATGTGACTACGGTTCTTCACCAGAAGCCTCGATCAGGGCCTCTTCAATTGCACCCGGTGAACACATGATGCTCATGAACGTTGCGCCAGTCTCGCTTGCCATCATCGGCAGATGCGGCCAGTTAATGGCGATACGGAAACGTGCGAACAGCGCATAGGCGGTACCGTCAGATACGACGATTTCGTAAGGCAGATGCGCAGTAGAACGCGGTGTCGCCTTGTCGATTTTGCTCATGATGAACTCGTCACCGCTGCAGTCTTCGGGATTCTTGCCTTTCAGTGCGACACCAATGATCGATTCGTCCTTGCCCGGAATATCGATCTGGAAGACCTTGGATGCACCGCCGAGACCCTTGGCCAGGGAATCATTGACTGCCTTGAGCGCCTCTGCCTGACTGTCATATTCAGCCAGGTTGCTTGGATCATCGAAGTATTCCATCATGACAGTGTAATGGAATTTTTTCAGGTCCTTGGCAGTCAGCTCCTTCTCTGATCCAAAATCCTTCTCTGCACCCAGGGCGGCTTCAAGTGCCGCACGGGTACTGGCCAGATCACCGGCCATACGATAGGCGGCTGCCATATAGATCGGGTTGGTGTAAACGGTTTCTGTTTGGTCACCGTTGCGGGTGATAGAGACACGCTGGGCAGCACCGTAGGCACCGAACTCGGATTTTGCGGCCGTGTTTTTCAGGGTGTCATTGGTGACGATAATGATGTCGGCGCCCTTGTAAGGTGAGTATTCACCAACAATTTCAAAACCACCACTTGTCAGTTTCGCCTTGACTTCGCCAGCAACCGTTGCAACGTCGCTGCTTGAAGTACCGGCAAGGACAAATGGCATGAGAATATCGTCAGCAAAGGCAGTGCCTGCTGACAATATGAAGATAAATCCCGAAAACAGTGTTTTTCTTAGCAAACCAGTCATTATAGTGTTCCTCCAGAACGCATGAAATTTCGTATTGGTATATCGTTAGCAAGATGCAATGAGATATTGCCTGAGATAGGCTATATAACCCCAGCGTCTTTAACGAGTTGCGAAGTATATGGGAATCACGCAACTTGTGCGAGTGCCAATTGATTTACCTATAGATTTGTTCGTATCAGTTGTCGATTGTGTTATTGCAAGCGAATAAGGCCCTGCCACAACACAACCATTTAACCAATTGAAAACACTAAACATATGATATGGAAGCCCCACATGACCGTCGCTGCCCTGATTGAGGACGACGGGCGTTTCCTGATGGTACAGGAGCGCATTGCAGGTAAATCGGTTTACAACCAGCCGGCCGGACATCTGGAGGACGGCGAATCACTGCTCGACGCCGTCATACGGGAGACGCATGAAGAAACTGCCTGGCACTTTAAGCCGGAATCGGTAACCGGTATTTACCGCTGGCGTCATCCCGAAAACCACGAAACATTCATCCGTGTCAGTTTTGCTGGCAAAGGGCTGTGCCACGATCCGGCGAGTGAGCTGGACAGTTGTATTGAGCGCACCCTGTGGCTGAGCGCGGCAGAAATCAGGTGCCAGCCGGACAAGTTACGCAGCCCCCTGGTGCTGCGTACTATTGATGATTATCTGGCCGGATCGGCCTATCCGCTGTCACTGCTGGCAAACCTTGATTAGCAAGGTTAGCACCGGTCTGCTGTTGCTGGCGGTGCCTGCTGCATCAGCCGATGTTTTCGTGCGCGACGACATCATTACTGCCCCGACCTATAATCACTTTTCGATCTGTTATGAGCACACCTGCCAACAGGTTGTTACCCGGTCATTGAGTCAACAGGAATGGCTTGAGATTACCGTCCCGCTCAGTGCACCCCTGCCAACGGCCGGCGCTGAACGCGCCGCAATTGCAGTCACTGTCGGCAATATGGAAACAGCCGTGGGTCAGCTGACCGGTACCGGTCAGGACAAGGGCGGGAACCTGGCGGGCTTCGGCCTGCCCGGACAGATGGATTGCATTGACGAGTCGACCAATACCACAACCTATTTACGCATGCTGGTGGATAACGGCTTGTTAAAACACCATACAGTGCTGGATCGCGCCACCCGCTTTGGCCTGTTTGCCGGGGCACCCCATACCACAGCCGTCATCCGGGAAACCGGTACCGGCCAGCGTTTTGCGGTGGATTCATGGTTTTTTGATAATGGGCACGCACCGGCCATTATCACGTTGCGGCAATGGAAATCGGGCTGGGAACCTGACGAGGACGTGGGCGAGAACATGCATGAGTAAGGTGATAGTCGGACTCTCCGGCGGTGTGGATTCAGCCGTTGCAGCGTTGTTGCTGAAGCAGCAGGGCCACGAGGTGGCCGCCGCCTTTATGAAGAACTGGGACGAGGATGACGCCGAGGGTTATTGTCCGGCCGAGGAAGACCTGGCCGATGCCCGTGCCATTGCGGAGCACCTTGATATCGAGTTACATACCGTCAGTTTTTCAGTCGAATACTGGAACCGGGTGTTCGCGCATTTCCTGGACGAGTGCAAGGCAGGACGCACACCGAGTCCGGACATCATCTGTAACCGCGAGATCAAGTTCAGGGCCTTTCTGGACTATGCGACAGACCTGGGTGCAGACCTTATCGCAACCGGTCATTATGCCCGCATAGAAAACACGCCCACAATACGTCTGTTAAAGGGTGTTGATGCCCGCAAGGATCAAACCTATTTTCTACACACGCTGACCCGTGAACAGTTGCAGCGCAGCCTGTTCCCCCTTGGAGAACTTGCCAAGACGGCTGTACGCAAACTGGCAGAGAGCGAGGGTTTCCGGAACCATGCAAAAAAAGACAGTACCGGTATCTGTTTCATCGGGGAGCGCCGTTTCAGCGAGTTTCTGGCGCGCTACCTGGAAAAGAATCCGGGTGAAATACGCACTCTGGATAATGAGATCATCGGGCAGCATGACGGCCTGATGTTCTATACCATCGGACAACGCCAGGGGCTGGGTATTGGCGGGCGCCGGGGCAGTTCCGGCGAAGCCTGGTATGTTGTCAGCAAGGACCTGGCGCACAATATCCTGATTGTTGCCCAGGGCGTTAATCACCCTGCCCTGTTCAGTCCTGGGTTACGTGCGAGTCAGTTGCACTGGATCGCCGGGGCGCCTGCAGGTGCACGCTGTGAATGTACTGCGCGTATTCGGCATCAGCAGCCTGTGCAGGCATGTACGCTGGATATTATCAATGAGCAGGAATGCAGGGTCAGGTTCAAAACCCCGCAACGCGCGGTCACCCCGGGGCAGTCGGTAGTCTTTTACCAGGGTGAAGAATGCCTGGGTGGTGCAATCATAGAGGCAGCGGTGACAGACATATGACAGGACACGGGAATACAGCAATGCGTGATCGATGCACGGCGCTCGCCGGAATATTTCAGGCCGCCAGGCTGGTGCAGCAAACGAGTCGTGCAGAAAAACGGGACGCCATGGCCACGACTGCCAGTATCAACAGTATTTTTAATACAGACCCGGAAACGGTGGCAGCAGTCTATGGTAATCCGGATGCTTTGCGCACCGGTCTGGAGACGCTGAAAAGCCAGCTTGACAATAGTTCCGGCAAGCGTGACATGGAGTTGGCCGGTTACGTGATCACCCTGATGCACCTTGAGCGCAAACTGGGTCGCCAGTCAGACCTGCTGGACAGGATCGCCACCGGCATCGACAGGGTAAGGGCACAGGCCGAATACTTCGACCGTGAACATGCAACAGTCATTGCCGGGCTGGCGGATGTTTACAAGGAAACCGTCAGCACACTGCAACCACGCATCATGGTAAAGGGCGATGAAAGTGTGCTGGGCAATAGCAGTAGCCAGAATATGATACGTGCACTGTTGCTGGCGGGGGTACGGGCGACCGTACTGTGGTCACAATGTGGCGGCAGCCGGATAAAGCTGATATTCCAGAGAAAAGCCCTGCTTGAATGCTGTACCCGGATGCTCAAGGAGGCAAATCAACCGGTTTAGTGTCCCTCCCTGTCCCAAATGGCGCTTGATTTCTATGCGGTGTCATTAATCAAGAACACCCGATTGGCCACGGAAACACACGGAAATGATTCTAAAAAGGCATTTTTCTTCCGTGTGATTCCGTGGCAAGATTTTAAAGTAAGTGTCATTCCGCCCTGCCCCCGTATTCCGTGTATAATTGCACGCCTTTTCAAAGGCGTGCGTGTCGACATTAGCTATTGCGCCACGTCAGGGATAATTCAGGCAAGCAGGAGAATCCATGAATAACAGCTTTAATACCCGTGAAACACTCAATGTCGGGGACCATGCATATGAAATTTTCAGTCTACGCAAACTCAGCGAGACACATGACATATCCCACCTGCCCTGTACGCTCAAGATCCTGCTTGAAAACCTGTTGCGTCATGAAGACGGGAACACTGTTACCAAAAGTGATATTGATGCGCTTATGAACTGGAACCCGCAGGCGGAACCGGATACTGAAATCGCCTTTCGTCCGGCCCGCGTGCTGATGCAGGACTTTACCGGTGTTCCGGCAGTGGTCGACCTCGCGGCCATGCGTGATGCCATGAAAGCCCTTGGTGGCGACCCGGACAAAATCAATCCGCTGCAATCCGCCGAACTGGTTATTGATCATTCGGTACAGGTTGATAATTTCGGTTCGACTGCAGCCATGGATCTGAACAGCGAGCTTGAATACCAGCGTAACCAGGAACGTTACAGTTTCCTGAAGTGGGGCCAGAAGGCCTTTTCCAACTTCCAGGTTGTCCCGCCCGACACGGGTATTGTGCACCAGGTAAATCTTGAATATCTCGCACGCGTGGTCTTTGAGGCAGCACAGGACGATGTCGTGCAGGCCTACCCGGACACGCTGGTGGGTACCGATTCACACACCACCATGATCAACGGCCTGGGCGTCCTGGGATGGGGTGTCGGCGGTATTGAAGCAGAAGCGGCCATGCTGGGTCAGCCAATCTCCATGCTGATACCCCAGGTGGTAGGCTTCAAATTGCATGGCAAGCTACCTGAAGGTGCTACAGCCACCGATCTGGTGCTGATGGTTGTGGAAGTTCTGCGTAAAAAAGGGGTGGTCGGCAAATTTGTGGAGTTTTATGGTGACGGGCTGAACCATCTGTCGCTGGCAGATCGGGCCACGCTTGCCAATATGGCGCCGGAATATGGTGCGACCTGTGG
>DMKK01000212.1:5346-7350 GCA_003454335.1 Gammaproteobacteria bacterium
ACGGGTTGCACTGACCGAGGCCTACACCCGGGAACAACTTATGTTTCTTGATGCCGGCACGGCAGAAGCGACCTACACCAGCACCATTGAGCTTGATCTTGCCGATGTTGTCCCCAGTCTTGCGGGTCCCAAGCGTCCCCAGGACCGTGTTGCACTCACGGAGATCAAGCCGCGTTTCCTGGAGGCACTGGATACCATCAAGCGCGAAGGCAATATCACCAGCCACCCGATAAAGACAGTTGTCAATGAGCAGTCAGTAGAATTGGATGACGGTGCCGTGGTAATTGCTGCCATCACCTCCTGCACCAACACCTCCAATCCATCCGTGATGGTGGGCGCCGGACTGGTTGCCAAAAAGGCCGTCTCACTCGGACTGAAGGTCAAACCATGGGTCAAAACCTCACTGGCACCCGGTTCCCGGGTGGTGACTGCCTACCTTGAGCAGGCCGGCCTCACAGAACCGTTGCAGAGGCTCGGTTTTCACACGGTGGGTTATGGCTGCGCCACCTGTATTGGTAATTCCGGCCCGCTGCCCGAGCCAGTGTCGCAGGCCATTCATGAAGGCGACCTGACTGCATGTTCGGTGCTGTCGGGAAATCGTAATTTCGAGGGGCGCGTGCATGCAGAAGTGCGCATGAACTACCTGGCCTCACCACCGCTGGTGGTCGCCTATGCCCTGGCCGGCCGCATGGATATTGACCTGCAGACAGAACCGCTGGGGACCGAACCGAATGGTAATCCGGTATATCTGAAAGATATCTGGCCGGAGCAGGACGAAATACGGGCGGTCATTGGCGCCAGCGTCAATGAAGAAGAGTATCGCAAGACCTACGAGGAAGTATTTGCCGGGGAAACACGCTGGAATGTGCTGAAATCACCGGAAGACAAGCTGTACGAATGGCAGGATGATTCGACCTATATTCGCCAGCCACCCTACTTCGAGGGTATCACCCTGCAACCGGACAAACCGGGAGACATCAAGGCTGCCCGGGTGCTGGCCTTGCTGGGTGATTCTGTGACCACCGACCACATCTCGCCTGCCGGTGCCATCAAGGCCGACAGCCCCGCCGGTGAATACCTCAGCAAACACGGTGTTGCGCCGGGAGACTTCAACTCTCTGGGGTCACGTCGGGGCAACCATGAAGTAATGATGCGCGGGACATTCGGAAATATTCGCCTGCGCAACCAGCTGGCACCCGGTACGGAAGGTGGCATCACCGTGCACCAGCCCAGCGGCGAGCAAATGAGTATATTTGCTGCATCACAGAAATATGCAGACGAGGGTGTGCCGTTAATCATCCTGGCTGGCAAGGAATATGGTTCCGGTTCGTCCCGGGACTGGGCGGCAAAGGGTCCGCGATTGCTGGGTGTGCGTGCCGTGATTGCCGAAAGTTATGAACGCATTCACCGCTCCAACCTTATTGGCATGGGCATTCTTCCGTTGCAGTACAAGGACGGTGAGAGCGCCAGTAGCCTGGGTCTGACAGGCACGGAAAGTTTTGAAATTGCCGGCCTGCAGGATGGCTTGTCAAATCTCACCACGGTTACGGCAACGTCTGCAGATGGCTCCAGCACAAGCTTTGAAGCCAGGGTGCGTATAGATACTCCCCAGGAGTTTGAATACTATTGTCATGGCGGTATTCTGCATTACGTGCTCAGGCAGCTGGCTGCCTGACACAGCGTTCCCAAGCCCGAACCAGAGAGGATTACATGGAACTGTCCCAACTTACGGCAATTTCCCCGGTTGATGGCCGCTACGGCTCAAAAACAGATGCACTGCGTCCGATTTTCAGTGAGTATGGCCTGATACGCCACCGGGTGGTTGTTGAAGTCCGGTGGCTGCAGGCACTTGCGGCACACGCCGCTATCAAGGAAGTCCCGGTGCTCAGCGCTCATGCTGACAGTCTGCTCAATGATATTGTCGATAAATTCAGCGAGCAGGATGCGCAGCGTGTCAAAAACATCGAGCGTACCACCAACCATGATGTCAAGGCGGTTGAATAT
>DMKK01000003.1 GCA_003454335.1 Gammaproteobacteria bacterium
TTTTGGAGTGACATCACCGACACCGGACTCGGCATGTACCTGCAAGCCAGTCAGGCATATAACGGTCGCGCATGCACAAAAAAAGGTCGTGGCATATTTTTTCACAATCAACTCCATCAACAGAATTTACAGAAAACCCGGGCATTCAAGTCCAAACAATAGTCCTGATAGCTTACCGGAAACAATACCATCGGATTATCACGACAGCTTGAGCGCAGGATAGCCACGCTCCACGGCATCCAGTGACAGACCTGAACCCGGCGGGGAGAATGCGGCGTAAGCGGCAAGGACAGTTGGTGGCATGTATCCGGTAACTCCCTCCAGGTCAGACAACCGCACCCCCTGACGTACAAGATAGGCAATATAAGTATGACGTAACACCTGCGGGGTGATTTCAGTCGGATTGACCAGCCCCGCATCATGCGCAGCACAGGCCAGCAGAGCATCCAGGTCACCGGCATCAAGTGCATCACCATTGCTATCGGGACAAACAGGGAAATCTGCTGGCGAGTCCTCAGGAAGACAGGCTGATATGACAGCGGCAGTAGCAGGTGCGATGGCAAGCATTCTCTCATGCCCGCCCCTTACAGACAGTTCAGCTGCGGAAAGATCGATGTCGTCCGTCTGCACAGTGGACACTTCCTCAACACTCAACCCGGAAAACAGCAGCGTGATTAACAGACGGGACTTCTGGTCTGCCGCCTTGAACAACGTCAACACCTCGGAAACCGACAGCTCACGATTAATCTGATGTGCAAGTGCGGGGGCAACCTGTGCACCCGGCAGCTGAGCACCCTTTACCTGCTCCAGGGCAGGAGCTCCCGGTGCATTGACAAAGACTGGTTGTAATTGCGAAGCACCTGACTGTCTGCCGGGACGGTTAAGAAAATCATAAAGCCCCAGCACCAGCAATCCCAACAAGATTGATGCGGCCACACTAATGCCACTGTCACGCAAATAATAAGGATAAACCGGGCGCTCTGGCAGAAATGCAGGTTCTTTCACCTGGATCTGCGGATATTGGCGTTTATGGTTGACCTGGTTTTGCAACTGACGACTCTGTACCTCGCGATACAGCGTCTCAAGCTGCAGCAACTCCTCTTGTAATGCTTCGTGTTCTGCAAACCGGGTCGTAAATTCCATGACCTGCTGTTTCTGTTCATCCAGCTGCGCTTGCAGGCTCAGTACCGACTGGTGTGCCGTTGCCAGATTCTGCTCGGCCTCGGCAAGCGCAAGCTGCTGGCCGGCGCTCCGCTTCTTCTGTATCTCTGCCTCCAGCAGGTTGCGCTTTCTGACCAGCCCCTTGATTTTCGGATCGATCGCCATGTAATGCGGTGTAAACTCATGCTCCAGTTCCTTAATCTCTTCCTGAATAGCGACAAGCCGCTGATCAAGGTTGGTCAGGCTATCCTTCCCATGCTCACTGGCTACCGGTCGCCCCGCTGCAATGGCTGCCGTGATCGCACTCAGTCTTGCGCTGGCTGCAACCTCTTCTTCGTTGGTCGTATTCAGGGAATCGGTCAGACCTGACAGCTGCTTCAGCATGCGGTTCTCGTTCCTCTCCATGGAAACGATGTCATAATCCTTGCGAAACTGGTTCAGTTCCTCACGTTTCCTGGTAACTTTCTGCTGCATCTCGTCAAGCTGCTGTGCCGTTTCCGTGATCTCTGATGCCGATTCAGCCGCAACAGAATCAGCATGCGTATCCTGGTAGGCACTGATCCAGACATTGATCACGACGGGTAGCAGTTCTTTTTCGGGTCCCTGTGCGACCAGTTCCACAAGATTGGTATTTTCAACCGGCACTGCCTGGAGCATCTCATCCAGGTCAGGCAGGGTAAGTCCTGCCGCATCAGCCCGGTTGTCTGCAGTAGACAACGCCTCCAGCACTCTGGCCAGCAGACTATGACCGGCAAGGTACTGGAGCTCCAGATCAACATGCTGCGCATTGGAAACTTCACTGCGACGTTCATCGACAAGGGGTGGGGTTACCAGCAATGTTGCCCTGCTTTCATAGATAGCAGGGCGCAGGAAGGTGTAAGCCAGGCTTAGCAGCAGGCTGATTGCAACAACTGCCAGAAAAATGCGCTTTCTGCGCCAGTTACGTCCGGTATCGGTATCATCGAAATCCGCGTACTGTCCGGGAGAGTAGACAACGCCAATTTGTTCATCCCTGTAGGAAGGCAGTCTGCGCATAGCTCCAATTCACCATTATTATTCAAATGCCTGCTGTCCATGCATTGCCATGCCTGCAGCACTTCATTCTAGCCACTGTATTATTCACTATAAGTCATATTGACAAACACCTCTACATGAACGGGCAGGCGGAAACCTGAACTGCACAGACAAACAACATCCGTGGTCCCTACCAGCCTACAGAAGCAGGCACACATGCCGTTATTTGATGTCCTTGCCTGGCTATGGCAGCAGTTCTGCCCGGTGCCTGGAACAAAACTGC
This sequence comes from Gammaproteobacteria bacterium, assembly GCA_003454335.1. Lineage (GTDB taxonomy): Bacteria > Pseudomonadota > Gammaproteobacteria > UBA9214 > UBA9214 > UBA9214. The sequence continues at coordinate 2,459 of DMKK01000003.1, forward strand.
CGATTGCAAATCAACGCTGCTGCATGGTTTGCAGTTTGCACAGACATGCCAGCACCATAAACCCGGTGCCGACCTGAAACAGGGTCATCGTTGTATATCCGGAGACAAGATACAAACCCAGCACCCTGGCAAAACCCGCCCCGAAAGTCAGCAATATTCCCACAATCGCCGACACATTCCCTATCATTCCCAACATATTTCCCATCTTCATCTCCTCTCTCAAATTTACTTGCAAAACAGGCCGGCAATTCATTCGATATTGCCCTGCCAGCCATGGTCGAGTTTAGCGGCTCCCTTATGCCACTGTTTCGGCAGCTGCCTTCCGATGCCGCCAGCTCATGATTTTCTTGCGCGCCAGATGCTGCAGCAACATCCCGGGCGGCATGCGCAACCAATGAGATCGCACATACAACAGCCACTGTGCAACCGCACGCCTGTGCCGGGGGAATTCCGGATGCTCAGGAAGCATTACTGCCTCAATCAAATTGTCCATCAAATATAATACCGGCCCAGGAGGCGCACCATCATCGGTTGCAATCATCGCCGCAGCAGGTATGTCCGCATCAAGAAAACGGTTTGTATAACGCAGCGTATAAAACAATGGCCGCAGCAATCCCTGCAAGCGTGCCCGACTCACAAGCTCCTCCCAGAAACCTGCATGTTTGCCAAAATGCTGAAATAGATCAGTCAGGTCAACTAAATCACGCAGACCATTAATAAATTCACCGTCATGGAACAGGTGCACGGCACTGTGAAGCACCATGTCCACGGGCTGCAAAACCCGCAACCGACTGTCAGTAAGCGGAATACTGTCTGCAAGCAGTTTTTCAGGGTCAGGACTAAGACGGCTGGTCAGCGGAGTAATAGTGTGATGGATATCCACCTCGATAAACCGCCCGGGATGCCGCAGCGGCGGCAATTCATGCATCCAGGTCCGATAATAACGCTGATCATACTCTTCCAGCTTGACGGACTCCCAGCCGTGGGCAAGCAGTGTTTGCTCGAAGCTGTCCAGCAATCCCCGGGGGACCAGCAAATCCACATCCGACAGCAGCCTGCCCCGGGAAGGCGGCAGTCCGGCGAGGATATAGGCTCCCCCCTTGAGCAACACCAGTGGCACATCCCTGCCTTCCAACGCCGCCAGTATCCGGTTGATTTCCCAGCGAGCTGTCCGCTGATACTGACTGACAAACACCCGTGCAGCCGCAAATTGGTTCCGGACACTGGCAGGTAATTGCTCCATTTCACCCGTTTCATCCATGATAACGGCAAGGCGCCCCAGCAGTCGGGTGCGCCGGGCAATACGCAGCAACAGGTCCCATTCATCAAGCCCAAAATCTATCATGCGTCCAGGGTCACGCAAGGCCGTGAGCAAAATCCCGGTACCGTGATTGCCGTATTGCCTGTTGGCCGTCATGCGTCAGCGAGCTGGTTCAATGTATCAATGGCCTCATCCAGATCACTGTAGGAAAGAATATAGCGATCACACTGTCGTACCAGTCGCGTCACTGCCTGAAAGCCTTGCAGCCCCAGCAGCCGGTAGTTAAAGGAATTATTTGCAAGTTTCAGGAAGGCCTGTGGCTTATCAATCGGTTTCAGCTGTAACGTGGCTCCTGCCCGATAACGTGGAAATACCAACCAGCCAGGCAGTGCCGGGATATGCGCCTGTGCCGCGCTGGCATCGGGTGTCTGCAGGTGCGCGACAGTGCCTTTGCGTGTCCCGTGAAAAGCCGGTCCGATTGTCGCGTCCGGTGCGAAATCACGAATGACATCAATCGATTTGTTTTTCAACGGAGTGGGACGCGGCAACGGCACCAGCTGGCCATCGTCGATCCTGACCAGACCGAATTCATCGGAAAACAGGCGCCAGCCACGACTCACCAGCGCTGCGCACAGGGTGCTCTTGCCGCACCCCGGCCAGGCCGGCAGTATCAATACTTTGCCCGCGCGCTCCACAGCCGCTGAATGCAGCATGAGGTACTGATGCGCCTGCATGGCAATACCCCAGTTCAGCCCCCATTCAAACAGGGGAAAGGCGTGACTGAGTTGAAAAGGCTGAAAGGGCGACTGGCCATCCAGCAGAAACTGAACCTGGGGACGCCACCAGCGGCGAATACCGCCAGGACGCAATACCCGCACATGGAAATCCGCGACGGCAGGTGTTTCCATCACGGGAAATTGTCCGTAAAACTGGCGTAACAACCGGGTGAAACCTTCGATATCAGAGCGGACCCGCACGGTGAACGGCCCGGTCTTAAGCAAGAGCCCCCTGTTGGCCAGCCGCTGACGACACTCGTCGCCCGTAAGTCCGGCAAGCATCATGACTGGACTTTCTCGGTCAATCCTGCCGCCTGCAACTGCACCAGCAACTGTGACACGTGCTCCACAAATGCCTGCTCGCAGGTTTCATCAGAACCCTCGCAAAGTGCCCGGGCAAGCACGTCGGCAGTGCGAGGATGAACAGACAATTGTTGCAGAACCCGTGCAGAGAATTCCGGTAGCAGATGGGTCTCGCCCGACAGGGCATCGTAGAGGGCATATTGCTCACCCCATTTTTCCCAATGCAGGGCATCTTCTTCCAGGATCTTCCAACCTGTTGTAGATTGAGCCTGCTGCGAAACTTCCATAAATGACTTACCTGCAATCACCGGGAGGCAGGCTAGTGTAAGGCACTTTTACCTGCCAATGAAAGCCGACAATACGGTAGCACATAGAGAGCGACACAACACGTTGCCAGAAAGGCAAGCACCGAGATGGTGGCAGGCTTACGAGCGTCGCAGGCCTTGTCAACCCATGGTGAAGTCAGGATTTACCGAACAGAGGCAGGAGGCAGTAATGGCTGAAGCTGACACGTCCATGATAGCAACAGGTTTTTGGGGATACCAGCTATAATGACCGGATGCCGTGTCCACATAGCACAGCAGGAAGACAATCTTGCCAGCGTCAAATTCTTTCTTTTTCACTACATCGACATATTCCTTATATGGCATTTTACTCTCGCGAGTATTCCCATCCTCGTCATACCATACGGTATAGTTATTGATTGAGCCCGGGACAACACCGTTATCAGGAATACCGTAAAGGGTGGTGGGAGGATCTTTGGGGTCGTTAACGACCACCTTAACCTCCAGCGCTTCCATACGCACCCATTCGTCAGGGTCACCGGCCACACCCTCACTTTCAGGAAGCAGGGCTGCACTCGCCGCATCCCTTGCTTCGCATTGGTTGATGCTGGTCATCGCAACGGCCGCACCACTACGAATCGTCATGATCGCAGGAACAACGGCTGCCGAAGCTTTGATAATTTTACGGCGGTGTTCAGAAACTGCCTTGTCTACCGCTGCCCCACCAGCCTGTGATTGCCCATCTGCTGGCCGTTCATCCTTGTCTCTAGTAGGCATCTACATCCCCAACCCTTTGAATTAACACACATTAATCAGATAAAAATGCTTCAGACAAGACGTTTCTTTCTGAATCAACACTTTTATTATGGCGCGCTGGAATTCTGACGCCTGCTACTACAACTCCAGTGTAGCGCGAAATAAAAAAAACGCAACCGGCAACACTAACGACCACATATTATTTTTTGGCCACCCGGCAAGCCCACGCCCCCGAAAGGAACTTTATGGCTACCCTGCCCGTTCAGCGGATACCTGGATCTGCTCCTGACTCCACAACCCAACGACACGTTCAATATTTCGACGCTTCCCCGGAAGGGTATGGAGACTTATTATATATATAGTATAGACAGGCAACAGTTACCCAGCCAACGTCCCGAGGGGCAAGTATCCATGGAAATCTACAAACAATTCGTGTTCGAAGCAGCACACCGACTCCCGAAAGTGCCAGACGGGCACAAGTGTGCCCGTCTGCACGGCCATTCATTCAAGGGAACCCTCTACATAACAGGAGATGCCGATAAAGATAGCGGCTGGATCATGGATTTTGCGGACATCACAACGGCGTTCAAACCCATCTATAACCAACTTGATCATCATTACCTTAACGAGATTGAGGGGCTGGAAAACCCGACAAGCGAAGTGCTTGCAAAGTGGATCTGGCGTAAACTAAAACCTGCTTTGCCGGGCCTGTCCAGAGTGGAGATAAACGAAACCTGCAGCAGCGGATGCATCTACGAAGGAGATGATGAATAACGCCTGTCGATTAGCTGAATATACTGCACCACTGTATACACAGCCTCCTGTCCCCTTCAGTTCAATCCTGCCCGTTTCAGCAACTTCTGCGCATATTCACCTGGAATCGCATAACTGATGCCACTGGGTTTGGCGAGGACGTTCTCCCTCCCCTCTTTTACAAACACCTTATTAATCACCCCAATGACGTGACCTGTATCGGGGTGAAACAGGGGACTGCCGCTATTACCCGGATAAGCGGTAGCATCAAGCTGAAAGACAGTATATGGACGTCGCAAGCGCTTGATCTGCGCAGGATCCAGCTGAGCGGCCGAACTTGCCTGCAAGGCAACAGGAACGATGGAACTGACAATGCCACGATGGGTCACCGGATAGAGTCCAAAAATGATACCCAGCGGATAACCGGTAAATGCATATTCCTCACCTTCCCTGACACGGGAAGACTGCCCCAGGGATAATGCCGGCAAGGGTTTACCCTCAAACTTGAGCAGCGCCAAATCATGCGCCTCATCAACCTTCACCTGCACCGCCTGCCGAATGTTCATTTGTTTGTCTTTGCCGGTAAAGATCGCAAGATACTCCAGCTTGGCCGTATTGATTTCTTTCGGAATAACGTGTGCATTGGTGATGACATAATGCCCATCGGCAACGACAAAACCGGTACCAACAATCTTGTGTGGCGGACGTCGGGTTTTTTGTACTGTGCCAACACCAACAATGCTCGGTTTGACGCGATCGATAGTTGCCGGTAAATCGGCAAGACAGGGACCAGCCGGCAGCAAGAACAGTAACAGCCCTGTTAATAACCAAAACTGATTTTTTATTCGAACACCATTGTATGTCATGATTATGCCCGGGTATTCATGTAATCAACGAAACACCTTTTACTGAATTCAGATTATCAGAGCAAGAGGTTATTTTAGCCCCACAATACCTGATATCTGATCGTTATACCCACCCCGGTAGATATATAAATGACTGAAGCACAAAAACAACACCCCGGACTGATACTCCCGAAACCGGTTTTAATAATGGCAGACACCCTACGTTGAATCACTCAAGAAACTTCTCGTACCTCACCCTGTATCTGACACTTGCTTACACGCTGTTGCTTGTTTACGGGACGTTATTCCCCTTCAATGGATGGCTGACACTGGACGCGAGCCCATGGAGCCTGATGCTGCAACACGGGCCTGGCAACACTTCCAGGGCAGACATTCTTACCAACCTGCTGGTCTATATGCCATTCGGCCTGCTCCTGATGCGCACCCCTGGCTATCGTTTCAGTTCCGCACACAGGATATTACTGGTAACGCTTGCCAGCGCCCTGCTGAGCCTTGCACTTGAATACATGCAGGCCCATCTACCGGGCCGCGTGCCCTCGGTCCTTGATCTGGTACTGAATACTCTGGGTGGTTTTACCGGCGCACTGTTTGCGCTGGCCCTGCGACCTGACACCGCAGTCGGCGGAAAACTGTACAGAATTCGATCCATGTATATCCATCCCGGCCCCCTTGCCAACCTGGGCTTGCTGGCGCTGGGATTATGGGCACTTTCCCAACTCAGCCCACTGGTGCCTTCTATTGATCTGGGCAACCTACGTCAAGGGCTAAAACCCCTGTGGCACACACTGCAAGGCAGCGCACCCCTGGAATGGATACGTGTCGCTGAATACTCACTGTCCATAACAGCTGCGGGCGTCATCAGCAGTACACTGTTGCGAACCCGGTACAACGCACTGTTTATCGTCACCGGTTTTGTCAGTCTCGTACTCCTGCTCAAGATTCCGNNCTGTACTGATTTATGACAGGCCCCTGCGGCTGCGGCTGTTAGTAGCGACCATGGCAGTCGCGGGCATGGTACTGGCCAGTGGTTTATATGTACCAGCAGATACCGCTATAGCCCCGACCACATTCAACTGGGTTCCCTTCCGGAGTCATCTCACTAACAACATCACCGGGCTAGTCGACATCCTCGGCAATCTTTGGCCATTTGTCGCCCTGAATTACCTGGCCTGGATGGCAAACATAAAACACCGGGGGGTGCTGATACTGACAGGTTCAACCCTGATATTCCTGTCGACCTTTGCACTGGAGTGGTTCCAGCAGTATCAGCCGGGGCGCTCTCCGGATATAACTGATGCCATCATCGCCACACTCGCCTGGCTATTGCCCTGGTTTTATCCGGCGCTATCAAAACAGGAAACGGCAACAGTCCGCTTAAACGAAACCAAGGGAGCATCCGCAGGGCGTGTGCTACCACGCTATTTACTGCCTGCTACAGCAACGCTCATGCTTGCTATTATTGCCGGAACTATCTGGCAACTTGATGGAACACCGGTCGAACGTCCGCTGGATGAGAGCAAACTGGCTGTCCTGCCTGCCCCGGAAGAACTCCCGCCGGTAGCGTTACCCGACTTCCGCTACAGCCACCCCCGGCTGCCAGCACCCGATGCCGGAGACATTGCCAGACTCAAACAGGAGAACCCCGCATGGCTGCGCAAGCATAAAGAACGCGCGGCTGATGGCGAGGGAAAATTCTATTCGGCATTTATCTCTGCCTACGTTGAACCCGGCAGCCTGAATCTGGATAGTCTCTACCAGCGTCTGATGGCGCTCGAAATCACCTGGCGCGGCCACGAACAGGCAAAACAGGTGGCAGTGGCCTATGACTGGCTATACCAGCAGTGGACTGACGAACAGCGCGCCGGCCTGCGGGACAAGCTGGCAAACAATGCGGATTACCTGATCCATCGCATTCGAGAGAAGCAGCGCCTGTCACCCTACAACGTCTATCTGTACAACAGCCCCTTTCAGGCCCTGATAGCGACGACCCTGGCCCTGTACGGTGATGATCCACGCGGCGAACTCATCATGCGTTACTCCCACGACTACTGGAAAAATCGCGTGCTACCAGTCTGGCGACAAATCATGGGCATCAATGGTGGCTGGCACGAAGGCGGCGAATATATCGGTATCGGCATCGGGCAGGCGATCTACCAGGTACCCGCCATGTGGCGCAAGGCTACCGGAGAAGACCTGTTCCTGTCAGAATCCGGCATACGCGGCTTTCTGGATTTCCTCGTCTACCGGACACGCCCGGATGGCACCCATTTCCGCTGGGGTGATGGCGCCTTCTTTAAGCGCAAGGTACCGGATCGCATTCCCCTGGCCATTGAGTATCGACATGCGGCTGCCTATAGCCTGAATGGTTGCCCCAGACGCATGGAGCCCACCTCCTGGCCCTGGGGCCCATTGCCGGATAGCAGCCTGTGTGATCCTGATGCGATATCACGATTACCCCTCGCCCGCTATTTTGACGGTATCGGTATGCTGGTTGCACGCAGTGACTGGACAGCAGATGCGACCTACGTCACCTTCAAGGCCGGGGACAATTACTGGTCACACACGCATCTTGACCAGGGCGCATTCACTATCTACAAGGACGGGGGACTCGCTATTGACAGCGGCGCCTATGGTGGAGGAAAAGGCTACGGATCTGATCATCACATGAATTATGCCTACCAGACCATCGCCCACAACACTATTACTGTGCGCGACCCGGAGGATACAATTGCTGCTCCCCGCAAGGCTAGGGAAAAGGACAAGGACCCACGCCAGTTCGCCAATGACGGCGGCCAGCGGCGTATCGGTTCCGGCTGGGGTATCGAGGCTGCCCCCCTGGATCGCAAGGAATGGCGGCGTAAACGCGAAATCTATCACACCGGAAAGATTGAACAACACCTTGCCCGCGATGGCCTGGTCGTTGCGGTATCAGATCTCACACCAGCCTATACCAACACACATTCCGGCCAGGGGACATTTTCACACAGGACACGGCGCGTGGAACGCCTGTGGCGCACATTCGGCTACGACTCGGTGGATGATGTTGTGGTGATTTTTGATCAACTGCGCACGACCGATCCGGAATTCAAAAAACGCTGGTTACTGCACACGATAGAATCCCCCGAAAACACTGACCATGGTTTCTTGGTCACCAACGTGCCTGCCGGCGGGACCGCCAAGTCAGGTGGTCATCTCGAAGGCCACATCCTGCTGCCAAAAACACCTCGTGTTCGCATTGTCGGTGGTAGCATGGCCGCCTTCCTGGCGGACGGGAAAAATTATGATGAGGATGGCACCCTGGTTAAGAAATCACTCAAAAGAAGTAATCTCGAACCTGGTGCCTGGCGCATCGAAATATCTCCGGAAAATAATACCGCAGACACCCTGTTCCTGATCGTCATGCTACCTTCGTCCCTGGATTCATCGCCGGCGCATCAAATCCGGCTACTGGAGGATGCAGACAGGGTCGGCTGTGAAATCGTCGGCCCGAAGCGCACGACGCGCTGGTGGTTCAACCCGGGACACAATGGTTTTGAAGTTGCGGTCATGTCTCCGGACAAATCAAGTACCACATATCCGGTTTGGTCCGAAAAATCCTCCCGCACTCAAGTCAACGACTAACCGGACGACCGACTCCATGATCCAGTCTGCAAGCTTGAGACTATGTGGTTGTTATTTCTTATGCTAGCCTGCAAGCTGCTGAAGCCTGCCATACACAACCCTGCCTTTACGGAATCAGTCACCCCCTGCATACGAGATCGTTATGAAAGCTGCAAATCTTTTTGTCAAATGCCTGGAAAACGAAAACGTGGAATTTATATTTGGAATCCCCGGAGAGGAAAACCTGGATATCATTGATGCCTTGCTCGATTCTGATATCAAGTTTATTACTACCCGCCACGAACAGGGCGCTGCGTTTATGGCTGACGTTTATGGCCGCCTAACAGGAAAACCGGGCGTTTGCATGTCTACCCTTGGCCCAGGAGCAACCAATCTGGTAACAGGGGTTGCGGATGCCAATATGGATAATGCACCACTGGTTGCTATTGCAGGGCAAGCCGCAACCTCCCGCTTGCATAAAGAATCCCACCAGGTGGTGGATTTAGTAAGCATGTTTAAACCCGTAACCAAATACGCAACACAAATCCTGGAACCAGACACCGTTCCAGAGGTAATCCGCAAAGCCTTTAAACTGGCTGAAGCCGAGAAACCGGGCGCTACTTTTATCGATATTCCGGAAAATATCATGGAATTATATTCCGATGAAACCCCGCTTCCGGTTAGCACTAACAGACTCACTTTCGCCGAGAAAAGTTTGTTAAGGCAGGCAGCCGAGTTGGTAAATAATGCAAAATTTCCGTTAATTTTAGCCGGTAACGGTGCCGTGCGGTCTCGCGCCAGTAAACACATCCTTGAATTCATTGATACCCACAAAATTCCAGTTGTGAATACGTTTATGGCAAAGGGTGTTATCCCCTTCTCTAATGAAATGACGATGGGTACGGCCGGTTTACAAAAAGGAGATTATGAAAATTCCGGCTTCGCCAAGGCTGACCTGGTTATCTGTGTTGGCTTTGACATGGTCGAATATCACCCGCATCTGTGGAACCCGGGTCGCAAACACACGATCATTCATATAGACACCAAGAAATCGGAAGTCGACAAGAATTATATTCCAGACATTGAGTTGATCGGTAATATTGGCCGTAATTTAGTTGGGCTAGGGGAAGCACTGTCCGACCTTATAGACATCCCCATTAAAACCACTCAAATAGATTTTTTACTGCGTAAAGCGACAATTAATGAGATGAATCGTTGCCGTAACAGTGCTGTTTGGCCAATGTTACCTCAGAAAATAATTTGGGATTTACGTACTGCCATGAAATCTGCCGATATTGCAATTTGTGATGTTGGCTCCCACAAAATGTGGATGGCACGGATGTTCCGATGCGACAAACCCAACACCTGTATTATTTCCAATGGTTTCGCAGGTATGGGGGTTGCAGTACCTGGTGCGGTAGCAGCAAAACTGGCCTACCCGGAAAGAAGCGTTGTCGCTGTAACTGGCGATGCCGGGTTTATGATGAACTCCCAGGAAATTGAAACTGCCTTACGCTCAAATACACCCATTGTCATTCTAATCTGGAATGACTGCCAATATGGATTGATCGAGTGGAAACAGCAAAGACGCTTTGGGCGGACTGCCTACATTGATTTTAATAATCCTGACTTTGTCCAGTATGCGCAATCCTTTGGAGCGACTGGTATCAGAATAGCATCTGCAGACCAATTACTACCTGCACTGGAGAAAGCCTTAAGTGAACCAACAGTTACAATCATTGACTGCCCTGTTGATTATTCCCAGAACGACCGCTTGACCGCTTTATTAGGCAATGTACTTTCTGAATTATATGATTAGAATGCATTGTAAATTTTTACGGGTCGGTCGTTATATTGCTACAGAAGGACTTTATGAAAAAGCATTACAGCCCGCTGGGAAAACTCCGCATCTATGGCCAACTCGTGCAGCACCGCGCCAGGCAGGGACATCTACCCATATATCGGCAACTGCTCGAAATGTTCGCGCTGTGGATATGGCGCGGGCAGGGGCCCGGTTACTATCATGCAGCTGGTTTCTGGAGACGGGAAATCCCGTGGCAGGACAAGACACTGCATATGAACATGCGTGAGTACAGGGCCGAAATCGCACGTTTCAACAGACCGGAATACCAGAAAATATCCCAGAACAAGATTCCTGAAAAGGGAATCCTTTCGCTATTCGGTATACCTGGCACCGAGTTCCTCGGCTATCTGCACAAATTTGGCGGCATGGACAGGAAAGGGAATCCACTGCGGACACCGGCAGATCTGGGGCAACTGATTAAGACACTCTCCATGGATAGAATCTGTTTCAAACCTGCGGAGTCATGGGCCGGCCAGGGGTTTGCGAGTGTGGATATTTCAAGCTATGAGGACACTGGTTCCCTGAAGCTGGCTAATGAAGAAAAGGATATTTCAATAGAAGATTTATTTTCCCGAATACTGAAGATCGACAGGGGGGTGACTGCCGTCATCGAAAGCCATTTTGAGCAGCACGAGTGGTACTCCCACTTGAACCCATCCAGTGTCAACACATTTCGTCTCTGGGTGTTACAGACAGATGACGAAATAAATACGAAACTGGGATATCTCAGGATAGGCCGGGCCAATTCAATGGTCGACAATCAATCGAGTGGTGGCATTGTAGCATCGATAGATCTTGAGTCTGGCGTGCTCGGCGCAGCGATTGATGGCTTGCCGACGCGTGAGTCGTGGTCAAATCATCCTGATACAGGATCTCCAATCGAAGGGCAGAAACCTCCATTCTTCGAGGAGGCTAAAAAACTGGCTGAACATTGCATAAGTTGTTTTCCCGGATTGCACTTTGCAGGGATGGATGTTGCTGTTGGTGAAAATGGTCCTGTCATAATCGAACTGAATGTAAATCCCGACCGGGAGGGAGCTGCATTTACCGACATTCCGACAAGCACGGTGTTCAACTGATCATCACCGTGGAGTTGATAGCGCCTGGACCGGCATCACAATCCACATGAGCATCAAACAACGCATAAAACTGGGCGTATACACTGCTGCAAAATTGACCGGCATGTTCAAGCTTAGCCGTTTTCTGATGCGCCGGCGGCTGATGATTCTCTGTTACCACGGATTCCAATACTCCGATGAAGCAAACTTCCGGCCCATTATGTTCATGGACAAACAACGCTTCGCACAACGGCTCGACCTGATTTCACGTGGCAAATATCCAGTACTCCCATTATCCGAAGGGGTACTCCGCCTCAAGAAGGGGACATTACCTGCGAATACCGTTGTTATCACGATAGACGATGGCTTCTACAGCACCCTGGACCTGGCCGCACCACTACTGCAAGAATATGGCTTTCCTGCAACCTTGTACGTAACCAGTTACTACGCAACAAAAGGCACGCCGGTATTCCCGCTGCTCATTCAGTACCTGTTCTGGAAAACTGAATGCACCAATCTTGATCTATCCGACCACCCGTGGTTTCCTGCTAAAACTGTGGATCTGTGTAATCATCATGCCACCCGTCAGGCCATACAGCAGATCATGGATTATGGCATGGCTCACTGCGATGAACCCGGGAGGCAGAAAATTTGCGCGGAAGTTGCTGCCACCCTGAATCTTGACTTTGAGACCATCAAAACAGGGCGCGGACTGTCATTGCTAACCCCGGGTGAACTGGATCAGTTGGAAGCTTTTGGCATCGATTTACAACTGCATACGCATCGCCACTCTTTCCCTGCGAATGATCCGGAACAGGCGCACCGCGAGATACAGGACAACCGTAATGTTCTGGAGAAAATACCCGGGCATCGCCTCGAACACTTTTGTTACCCCAGTGGGATCTGGACGCCCGGCCTTTTCCGATATTGACCGGGGAAGATATTGTTAGCGCAACAACCTGTGAAGCTGGTATGAACCACCAAACTACCAACCTGCTGGCACTTTATCGCATTCTTGACCAAGATAATCTGGAAGACATTGAATTTGAGGCTGAGCTCACAGGTTTCTGCGAGTTACTCAGAATCATTCTTGGCCGGTGTCGACGCAATGACAGCAGGCGCACTGCGAGCATCTAACTCACTTCCAGCCTTCCTGACGCCACGTGCACGCTGCAAAGCTGGATATGGGGCGGAGGAAAGCATGCTGCTTACTGGACCAGTTTCGCCACCATGCTCGACTCTACGCTCTCGCGCCCGCCTGAGTCCCGGGTAGTAACAATCATGTAATAGGTGCCCAGCGGCAGATTGGTGATATTTACCGAGGTGGCGGAACCATCATTGATTTTGAGCGAGTTCGGGTAATTACCCGCGACTGTACCGTAGTATACGGTGTAACCAGCAATTTCACTCATTGCCAGCGCCATGCCGTCGGCACGTGCAACCGGCGCTGTCCAATTCAGAACCGCTGAACCAGTCTGCGCTGTTCCACTGCCTCCGGGAACAGATTCAACAGAGTCAAAGGAAACTGTCGCCGCATCGATTATGAAGCCCTGAGTGTTTACGTGTCTGAACACCAGGGTGTTGTTACCATTCTGCCAATACGAGGCCGGTGTTCTGAAGCTGATATCGGCTGAGTTCATATCATTGCCACCAACACCGGCACTTCCAAACAACTCAATGGGCTGGTTGCCATTGATAACAAGTTCGCCTTCACTGGAAAAATCGGCATCATAGGTGGCAAGTGTAATAATGGCGTCACCTGCATTTTGAGGTTTACTGACACTGATAGTTATTGATGCTTCTTCGGGAGTGCTGCCGCGCAAATCGACAGGGAACGCAGGCAATGAGGTTCCAGGTTGACCATTGTCCAGTTCGGGGGTGCCGCCAGGGTCGGGAGTGCTGCCGACATAGACCAGTCTTATGGCATCGGCATTGGTAGAGCCATTCCCGAGGGAACGAATGCGTATGGTGGCCTGGTTGTTGAAAGCCCAGGTGCCGCCCAGTTTCTGCCATGTGCCACCATTTTGTTGCTGGTTGACATTTACAGTACTCGTACCCGCCTTGTGGATGATGTCATAGGGCACACTGGTGCGGCGGTTGCTATATTCGGTCCACCGTGCAAAAACCTGATATTCGCCTGGTGTTGCCAGGTCAACGCTGAAAGTGTAGCTGGCGCCATTTGCGTCGGCGTAGAGCGAATTGTTCCCGTAGGGATCGGCGCCGATTGAAACCTTCCAGGTGCCATTGAATGAGGTTCCAGGTTGACCATTGTCCAGTTCAGAGGTGCTGCCAGGTTCGGGAGTGCTGCCGACATAGACCAGTTTTATGGCATCGGCATTGGTAGTGCCATTCCCGAGGGAACGAATGCGTATGGTGGCCTGGTTGTTGAAGGTCCAGGTGCCGCCCAGTTTCTGCCATGTGCCACCATTTTGTTGCTGGTTGACGTTTACAGTACTCGTACCCGCCTTGTGGATGATGTCATAGGGCACACTGGTGCGGCGGTTGCTATATTCGGTCCACCGTGCAAAAACCTGATATTCGCCTGGTGTTGCCAGGTCAAC
>DMKK01000046.1:0-4088 GCA_003454335.1 Gammaproteobacteria bacterium
CAGATACTTGCAGGGGTAGCCAAGCGCCATCGTGGCATTGAAGAGCCCGAAATGATCAATACATGGATCGAGATTCTGGAACTGAATGACGTCAAGGAATTACTGTCACGTCTTGCCGCCATGCTGGACGCTATCGTCGGAGACAACTGGTGGATTGACCGTGATGCGCTGCGTGCCAGCCTGCCGGTCAACTAGCCCGACCCAGCAAGCGCTGGTGGCCGGTAGTCATATTTCTCGATCAGGAAGCGTTCCTTTTCCATCACCAGGTCCAGCGTCTCGTTGTCGTAATATTTCCCTACGGAGTGCCTGGTTGAGGTCTTGGTTTTGCCAGCATTCCTGATGCCCTCGATTTGCTCCGCGTCAAGCACGTAGCCAGCCACACCAATCACACGAAGCAGGTCATCATGCAATGACTCAGTCCGGATTATGTCGTCAAGAATGTTATGCTCCCGGTCATAGGCGGCCAGTTCCTCTGCACTACTGATGCGCGCAACCGTCCCGCCTGCACGGCCGCCGGTATAGATACCGATATAACAATATGTCATCGCACCTGCATATGAGCTGAGCTTACTGCCGGCATACTCTGGACCAATATCGTATTTCCGCTCACTGGACAGCAGCAACCTCAACCATTCGCGAAACAATCCGGTATCCTTGCCATCCCGAAACAACGCCGTCCATTGGCGCCTGGGCTTGTGGTATTCATTCCAGATACCTTGCAAGGCTACCACCGGATTAGAGCCCAGCCTGTTGATATAACGCCCGTACTTTTTTTCCGTCAGTTTTTTGATGAACGCGCCCCGCCCTTCACATCCGTACGCCCAGAGAGACACGTACCAGTCCCAGGGATTTCGGATCGAGCCGACCACGTACTTGCTGTTCTTCACATAGCCTGCTGGCAACGAACCATGCATGACCTGCTTGCCCCGCTCGGCAGGCAAATACCTGGACAGCAATTTGGTAACGTGGGTGCCACCGGTCTTTTGCAGATGCAGGTAAATCAGCTTGTCTGAAACAAACATTGCTGTCCTCCAGACCGGCAGGCGCGGCTATTTCTGATGGTAATAGTCATACTTGTCCAGAATGTCCAGGGTAAAGCCCCAAGCCTCATTGTAGGACAGGCCACTGTCATCCGGAATAATCAATTTCACGTAGAGCTTCCCGGAATGGTCGGTCTTCAGCTTCGCCAGGCGCCGGTGCAATTCCTTGCGGGTTACAACACTATAGTTTTCATCTCCCGCGTCCTTGAAGCGCAACTGATTCTTGCCGTCCTCTTTCCAGTAGCGCACTGTCACGACATATTTACCCTTGGCTGACCGGGCGGGCCGTATCAACCGGTCATACTTGACCTGGAGTTCGTCATAATCTCCCTTCAGGGTATCCAGCTCCTGTGCACTCAGTGAGTATCCCTGCCTGAGACCCGCAAGCTCAACCGCCTGATCCCTGCCAGCCTGTTCACTGGCTGCCAGCTTGTCAAGCACCTGCTGCAAACGTTCCTGCAAGGCCGCCCGCGTTACTGCCAGTTGTTCATAATCGGTATTGACCCTTGCAAGCTCAGAGCTGGCCTGCGCAAGTTCAGTGTTGACCGCTGCAAGCTGGTCCGCATTCAATTGCGTGGCACGCCGGGATTGCTGCAAACTGGCAGCCAGCCGTTGCTGCTCCTCCGTTAGCGCCAGTATCTGCTGCTGCTGGACAGACAACTGTTCCTGCATGGACTCCCTGTTCTCGTCTGCTCGCATAAGCTGCATGCGCATCCTGGAATTTATATGCTGCGCCTGTGCCAGCTGTTCTTCCAGGGTAGCGCTGGTTTCAGTCATGGAACGCGCCAGCTCTTCTGCCTGGTGCTCGGCCGCGATGGTCGCACGCAGTTCCTGCACCAGGTCCCAGTTACGCAACACCAGCACGGTACTCGCCATCATGAAGATCATGACAATGACCATCATAATGTCGGTAAAGGATGGCCAGAACGTGTCACCATCGGTCCCCGTCCCGGCATTCGGGCGCAGATCAATAAAGGCGTCATCCATTGTCAGTCGCCGCTTGCCGGCAGGCGGAAACCTTCGCGTAACAGTTCCTTGATGCCGTCGACACTCCGCGTCATGCCGTTCATCTGCTCTCCCAGGTCCGCAGCGATCACGTGCAGGCGATTGCCGGCTTCCGCGTATTCCTGCTGAATATCCCGCATGCCCCTGGCGGCTTCGCGCAGCCCGTGGATCAGTCCTGCCACCTCATGCAGCATGCTCTCACTGTCATGGGAGTACTCGGGCAACAGGTACACCGAGGTCACTTCCTCCACACCACTGAGAAAATGTGTCTGTGCATCACTCAGTTTGAGATAAAAATAACCGTAGAACAGGTAACACAGGATAGCCGTGATAGTGGTTGACAGCGCGGTGGACATGCCATGAATCACCAGCCCCATGGAACCGCTATCCTGTGCCGAATTCAGCAGGTTTGAGGTCCCCATGAGGGCAACGGACAACGAAACAATGGTGCCGAAAACACCCGTCAGGATAAGGATATTGCTGACATAGCGGGTAAAACTGATGCGCGTATGTTCATCGGCGGCCAGTGTGGCCGCCAGTGCACTGTGATTTATCCTGGCGTGTTCCTCACTCAGCTTCCGGATAGTATTGTGGCGCCGCGCAATCACAGACTTCGGGCTAACACCCTTCATCAGTTTTTCGGGGTCACTGCTGAACTGCCGGATAAACCGCGCCAGCGAAATTTCTTCCTGCATATAGTAGGACAGGGTTGTGACAATCTTCACCAGCCCCAGCAGAAATACCAGCAGGATAGCCCCGTTGACGATCAGGCCAACCGGTGTCTGCTGGTTTTTGAGGTAAAGCTCACTGATAAACTGATAGTTTGCCAGCACTATGATCCCGACAATTGTCCCGAGGACAATCAATCGTATCAGCATGCGGCGGCTGAAATTACTCCTTGGCTCAATCATGGTCACAACCCTTCACTGCGTTTAAACAAAGTTGTTACGCCCGCTCCCGGACAGGAGCAGGCACTTGTCCCTGCGTCCGACAGACCCCTGGCGTATCAGGCCTTGTTGTAGATCTCCGAACCCGATTGTTTGAACTGCTCGGACTTCTCCGCCATGCCTTTTTCGACGGCAATACCGACATCCCCGATACCCTTGCTGGCCGCGTAGTCACGCACATCCTGGCTGATCTTCATGGAACAGAACTTCGGACCGCACATGGAACAAAAGTGCGCCACCTTGGCGGAATCCTTGGGCAGTGTGGCGTCGTGAAATTCACGCGCCTTCTCCGGGTCCAGGCCAAGATTGAACTGGTCTTCCCAGCGAAATTCAAAACGTGCCTTTGACATGGCGTTGTCGCGCACCTGTGTACCCGGGTGTCCCTTGGCAAGGTCGGCGGCATGCGCGGCTATCTTGTAGGTGATGATTCCTTCGCGCACATCCTGCTTGTCGGGCAGGCCAAGGTGCTCCTTGGGCGTGACGTAACACAGCATCGCCGTGCCATACCAGCCAATCTGTGCCGCACCGATCGCGGAAGTAATGTGGTCATAACCGGGGGCAATATCCATGGTCAGCGGGCCCAGCGTGTAGAACGGAGCTTCGTAACAATCGGCAAGCTCCTTGTCCATATTCTCCTTGATCATCTGCATCGGTACATGCCCCGGCCCCTCGATCATCACCTGCACATCATGCTCCCAGGCTATTTTCGTCAGCTCGCCCAGTGTTTCCAGTTCGGCAAACTGGGCCGCGTCATTGGCATCGGCAATAGAACCCGGGCGCAGGCCGTCACCCAGCGAAAACGACACATCATAGGCCTGCATGATTTCGCAGATATCCCGGAAGTGTGTGTACAGGAAACTTTCCTGATGATGTGCCAGGCACCACTTGGCCATGATGGAACCGCCACGGGAAACGATGCCGGTGACACGACTGGCAGTCATGGGCACATATGCGAGCCGCACGCCGGCATGAATAGTAAAATAATCCACGCCCTGCTCGGCCTGTTCGATCAGGGTATCGCGGAATATCTCCCAGGTCAGGTCCTCGGCCACGCCATTGACCTTCTCCAGCGCCTGGTAGATTGGCACGGTACCGA
>DMKK01000046.1:4189-7667 GCA_003454335.1 Gammaproteobacteria bacterium
CGTGCCGACCACACCATCTTTTCAACCTCCTCGGCAATGGAGGAAGTCACTGCGGAATTACCGATATTGGTATTGATTTTCACCAGGAAATTACGCCCGATAATCATCGGCTCCATTTCCGGGTGGTTGATATTGGCAGGGATGATGGCACGACCAAGCGCCACTTCATCGCGGACAAATTCAGGTGTGACCTTGCCGGGAATACTGGCACCAAAACTGTTACCCGGATGCTGTTTTAACAGACCGCTGTCCTGCAGCTCCTCCAGCAGCAGGTTCTCGCGAATGGCCACGAACTCCATTTCCGGCGTAATGATGCCCTGTTTTGCATAATGCATCTGTGTGACATTACAACCTGCCAGCGCACGGCGCGGCTTGCGGATATGCTCAAAGCGCAACTGTGCCAGCTCCGGATCTGCCTGGCGTTCACGGCCAAATTCCGACCCGGGTCCGTCCAGTTGTTCAGTATCGTTGCGTTCCCTGATCCAGGTACCGCGCACATCGGCCAGTCCGGCCAGCAGATCGATGTTGGCCGCCGGGTCCGAATACGGGCCGGAGGTGTCATAAACTGTAATTGGCGGGTTCTTTTCGACCCCAAAACTTGCCGGAGTATCGGCCTGCTGGATCTGCCGCATGGGTACACGGATGTCCGGGCGTGAACCCTGCACATAAATCTTCATGGAACCGGGAAAAGGTCGGGTCACTTCATCCGACAATTGCGTGGTCTTCTTGATAAAGTCTTCCGGGATCGCACTCATGCGGCCGTCCTCACAGGTAATGGATACTAAAATGGATACAGGGCCGGCAGGTGAGCTTCCCTACGCCAGAATAAACTGGATCAGGTTCCAAGGGACTGTCTCAGCCCGTCAAGGGCACCCCCAGCTGGCGCTACACGGTACCGAAAGGGCCTGTTGTTTGCAAGAAAATTATCCAGGTATAAGATAATAACCCTATGTTTTATATAACAAACACCGTAACCACCCCGCTCAGATCATTGCCAGCCCCGGGCAAACCCAGTACTCTTGGCACCCTCAAAATATCTATGAGTCGTTAAGCCCCATGAACCAGACAGAAATTGAACAAGCGCGCTTCAACATGATCGAGCAGCAAATCCGCCCCTGGGATGTACTCGATCAACGGGTCCTGGATGTCATGAACAGCATTCCACGGGAACAGTTTGTGCCTGAGAGTTGCCGTTCACTGGCCTTTGCCGACACCAACATTCCATTGGGCCACGACCAGGTAATGATGGCACCCAAGCTTGAAGGCCGCCTGCTGCAGGCGCTGGCCATCAAGCCTGGCGATACCGTGCTGGAAATCGGCACCGGCAGTGGCTACCTCACCGCCTGCCTTGCCAGCCTGGGACGGCACGTGACCAGCATCGATATCATGTCTGATTTCACCGCCACAACCGCGGCAAAACTCGAGTCACTCAATATCAATAATATCACCCTGAAGACCGCCGATGCTGCCGCGGGTATCGAGGGTCATGAACGCTACGACGCAATTGCCATCACCGGTTCATTGCCGTTACTGCAGCAGCAGTTCCACCGGAACCTTGAAATCGGCGGACGCCTGTTCGTCATCACCGGCTCCCTGCCCATCATGGAAGCCAATCTGATTACCCGTATCGACGAACAGAACTGGGCCAGTGAAACCCTGCTGGAGACCTGCATGCCGCCACTGCTGAATGCAACCGAACCACAGAATTTTGTGTTCTAAGCAGTAATTAAGTAGAGATATAATGGCCACGGAATCCACGGAAGAACACGGAAATATAAATTCCTTAATAGCATTTTTTTCGTGTTCTTCCGTGGATTCCGTGGCCATTATTTTGTTTTGAATCTTTTTTGGTAAAGACACACCCTGATGGTATGAAACGTTTTCTCCTGTATCGCTATGGCCCGCTACTGCTCTGCGGGTTACTGCTCGCCACGGGCGGGCAAACGCGGGCGGACGACCTGGTTTCCGTATACCAGCTGGCGCTGGATGCCGACCCGCAGTACCAGGCCGCCGTGGAAGCACACAAAGCCGCACTCGAAGTAATCCCGCAAAGCCGTGCCGCCCTGCTGCCCAATATCGGGGTATCAGGCGATGTTTCCAGGAACCGCTTTGACCCGCGAAACAGCAGCGACACCTCCTATTCCACCAATCAAACCTACAGTATCGGGCTGCGTCAGCCCCTCTACCAGCGGGAACGTTTTATCCAGCTGGAACAGGCTGACAGCCGTGCCGTACAGGCCGATGCAGAATTACTCGCTGCCCAGCAGAACCTGTTGCTGCGGGCCTCCACACGTTACTTTCTGGTCCTGGGTGCCCAGGACAACCTGGCATTTGTAGAGGCAGACAAGGAGGCCATTGCCCGCACCCTGGAACAGGCACAGCAGCGCTTTGATGTCGGACTGGCGGCCATCACTGATACCCTGGAAGCACAGGCCCGTTATGACATCGCAGTCAGTGATGCCATTAATGCCGAAAGAGTACTGGATGATACCAGGGAGGCATTACGCGAGTTAACCGGGGAATTACCGGTAGCACTGGAAGTACTCAAGGCAGAGATACCCCTGCTGGCACCGGACCCTGTTGACCAGGATGCATGGACCTCGGCCGCCGTTGAACAAAATCCGCTGGTGCTCGCCACCCGGGCAGCCACTGCTGTCGCGAAGCAGGAAATCCAGGTACAGAACTCAGGTCATTACCCGACCGTCGATATGGTCGCAGACTACAGTTACCGTGATACCCAGTTTGGTGGTTTCACACCACTGGAACGCAATGACAGCGCCATTGGTCTGGAACTGAAATTGCCACTCTACCAGGGCGGCCTGGTCTCCTCACAAACCCGCCAGTCCCGCTACCAATATAATCAGGCGCGGGAAGAACAGGAAAAACAGCGCCGCGCCACCGAACGCCAGACGCGCGATAACTACCGTGGTATCATTTCCGGCATCAGCAAGGTTGAAGCGTTGCAGCACGCCGTCCTTTCAAATGAGAAGGCGGTCGAGGCGGCAGAAACCGGCTTCGAAGTCGGTACCCGCGCCGTCGTGGACGTGCTGGATGCACAACGCGAACTGCTGCGTGCACGCCGTGATCACGCCCGCTCCCGCTACGATTACCTGCTGGACACCCTGCGTCTGAAACAGGCAGCAGGCATTCTCCATGAAACCGACCTGGTACAAATCAACAACTGGCTTGAGGAGTACGTTCCGGTGCCGATACAGTCAACGGAACAAGACTGACCGGAGCAAGCAAACATCTCATCTTCTTGAATAACCAGTGTTTACTCTGTTAGGGTAGTACTTTGTACAGTCTGTCAGTACTTCACCTGAACTCGATAAGCAGCCATCCATGGATATGATGGCCGGATAAGCACTACTTAAAAAAGGTAACGGACGTGAACATTCTTGGCATATCAGCATACTACCACGACAGTGCAGCCGCCCTCGTACGCGACGGGGAAATCATCGCCGCAGCACAGGAAGAA
>DMKK01000046.1:7837-11907 GCA_003454335.1 Gammaproteobacteria bacterium
ATCAAATTCGAACGCCTGCTGGAAACCTACCTGACCTATGCCCCGAAGGGCTTTCGCTCCTTTATTGCTGCAATGCCGGTTTGGCTCAAGGAAAAACTGTACCTGAAGACCACCCTGAAAAGAGAACTGGCCGCATTGGGAAATATGACAGAAAAGGAGCTGCCAGCCCTGTTATTTGCAGAACATCACCAGTCCCATGCGGCCTCGGCCTTCTACCCGAGCCCCTTTGAGAGAGCGGCTGTCATGTGCCTGGACGGCGTGGGCGAATGGGCAACGACCTCCGTGTGGCTGGGAGATGGTCACAAACTTACCCCGCAGTGGGAAATCGATTTCCCGCATTCACTGGGCATGCTGTACTCGGCCTTCACCTACTACACGGGTTTCAGGGTCAATTCGGGTGAATACAAGTTGATGGGACTGGCACCCTATGGCGAGCCGGAATATGTGGACCTCATCCTGGACAAGCTGATTGACCTGAAAGATGACGGTACCTTCCGCCTGAATATGAAGTACTTCAATTATGCAACCGGTCTCACCATGACCAACGATAACTTTGCGAAACTGTTTGGCGCACCGGCAAGGACCCCAGAGACACAGATTGCACAGAAAGAAATGGACATTGCCCGTTCCATTCAGGCGGTCACAGAAGAGGTAGTGTTGCGGCTGGCGCGCACAGTGCACAAGGAACTGGATGCGGATTACCTGTGCCTGGCCGGTGGCGTGGCACTCAACTGCGTCGCCAACGGACGCATCCTGCGTGAAGGACCGTTCAAGGACATCTGGATTCAGCCGGCTGCCGGTGATGCCGGCGGCGCACTCGGCGCGGCCCTGGTTGCCTGGCATGACTATCATGACAAACCTCGCAAGGTGAACGGTCACGACAGCATGGAAGGGTCATACCTGGGTCCACGCTATGAAGACACGACCATCAAGACGCAACTGGACCAGATGAATGCCGTGTACGAGCACCTTGATGATGCCGGGCTGGAAGACAAACTGGGTGCCGTCCTTGCCGATGAAAAGGTGGTCGGCTGGTTCCAGGGGCGTATGGAATTTGGCCCCCGCTCATTGGGCGGCCGTTCAATTATCGGTGACCCGCGCAGTGCAAAAATGCAGTCGGTCATGAACCTGAAAATAAAATACCGTGAATCGTTCCGCCCGTTCGCTCCGGCAGTACTTGCCGAGGACGTCTCCGAGTACTTTGAACAGGACCGGCCCAGCCCCTACATGCTGATTGTTGCCCCGGTCAACGAGGCACTGCGCACCCCCATGACAGCCGAACAGGAACAGCTGTTTGGCATAGAAAAGCTGAATGTGCCGCGCTCGACGATTCCTGCAATCACCCATGTGGACTACTCTGCCAGGGTGCAAACGGTTCACAAGGAAACCAACCCGCGCTTTCATGCCGTGCTGGAAAGTTTCAAACAGCGCACCGGCTGCTCGGTACTGGTCAATACCTCCTTCAATGTCCGCGGCGAGCCCATTGTCTGCACGCCGGAAGATGCCTACCGTTGTTTCATGCGCACCGAAATGGATTACCTGGTAGTAGAGAACTTTATCCTGGCCAAGGGCGATCAGCCGGCCTGGGAGAAAGATGATTCCTGGAAAGACGAATTCGAGCTGGATTAAACATGGAAACTACAGTAGAAAGCCTCAACCCTGACAAGCAGGAACTGCGCAAATTCGGCCTGATTTTTGCCGGCATGTTTATCCTGATCTTTGGCCTGTTATTGCCCTGGATATGGGACAGGCCATCACCCGCGTGGGCATGGATTGTAGCGGCAGTATTCATCACAACTGCACTGCTTGCACCGGTAGCGCTCGGTCCTGTTTACAAGGTCTGGATGAAAATTGGCCTGGTACTTGGCTGGATTAATACCCGCATTATTCTGGGCCTGGTCTTTTTTGTTATATTCGCGCCAGTGGCGCTGTTAATCAAACTGCTCGGCAAGGATATGCTTAAACAGCGGCTGGACGCATCCGCCACAAGTTATCGTGTAGCCAGCGAGCAAACATCTCGCGATCGCATGGAGAAACCGTACTAATGCTTGATTTACTGAAAGACCTGTGGGGCTTCCTCCAGGTACGCAAGAAGTTCTGGCTGGCACCTATCATTCTGGTACTGGTACTGCTTGGCGCACTCATCGTGCTTTCGCAGGGATCGGCCGTAGCACCGTTCATCTATACCCTGTTCTAGAACAGGCTCCGTCCGCAGGATGTGCTGAGCCAGTGCATCCTGCAGCCCTGATGGGTGCGCTGCGCTTCACCCATCCTACAAAGATCCACGGTTTTTCGTAGGATGGGTGAAGGAGCGCAGCGACGCACCCATCAGTCCGCAGGACTCGGGCAGCGTCGCCTAAAACGGCCACAGGCTCCAGCCCTCATCCAGCGTGTCCTCACAGCGGGCCAGCTGGGTGTGGTAACTGGAGGCGCGCGCACTGACCTTCTTTGCCACCTTGATTAACCACGGCTTGCTGTTATAGGTCTTGCGCCGGTAGCCCCCCTGGCCCTCGTGATAGGCGAGATATTGACTGTAGGCATCCCACTTCGAGGTCCCCAGCATCTGGTTGCTCATATGGACATACCAGGCGATAAAATCAACGGCATCATCGAAATCATCACGATCCGCACCGTGGTTACCCGTCTTCTCCATGTACCAGTCCCAGGTTGAATCCTTGGCCTGCGCATAACCATAGGCAGAAGATATCCGCCCCCAGGGGATCACCCAAAGTATGTGGTCACGTGGAGGTTTGGCGTCATCTACAAACTTCGATTCCTGATAAATAATGGCCAGTTGTACATGAATCGGGGTTCCCCATCTCTCGGCTGCCTGCTTCGCATCCCGGTACCAGCCACTCTTGTCTGTAAATATTTCACAGCTATTGGTGATATTCTGGGGAGGGTCGGAAGAACAGGCCGTCAGGACCGTAACCAGCAGGGCTGCAGCAATAACCAAGGAACGCATTTTGCTGATTCTATACATTTAATAACTGATATAATAGCTCCATCCAGGTAATTCCATGTCGCCGACAGAAACAGCCAGGAGCGGCAATGCTCACCTACAAAGAAATCCTGAAAAAACTGAGACCACCCAAGAAGAAACCCCGGGTCTGGCTACTTGAGAAAGAGAAAATAGGCTATATCCGTTTACGGAAAGTTGCGTCCTCATCCATTAACCGGTGCCTTACACAGCATATTGTCAACAGCACCGACCAGCAGGATGCTGTGATTGACTGGGCACTTGTTAAGGCCACCGAAGAAAGGTATTCCTCACATATTGAACACTCTGTCATTCGACGGGACCTCAAGGGGAAATACTTTCTGTTTGCCTTCGTACGCAACCCCCTGGGAAGGGTCTGGTCCTGCTACAAGAACAAGATCATCAATCCGAAAAGAGCCAGTAAAAAGGATGTTCTTGCCAATAGAGAATTTTATTACGACATGGACTTCACAGAATTTGTTGATGTACTGGTAAAACTGCCGGACAACATTATTGACCGACACCTCCGTTCACAATCATGGTTCCTGAGAGATGAACAGGGACTGTTACCGGACTACATTGGAAAGCTTGAGAATTTTGATGCCGACTGGAACGTTATCAGCAGCAAATACAGCCTGCCAAAACCAATACTTCACAATAAAACCAGCAATTCAGTAAAAATAACGGACATTTGTCCACGTGCAAGCCTGGAAAAGCTGATTGACAGATATGCTGATGACATCAAGTTATTTGGCTACCAGCAGGCAGTGGATGATACGTTGAAAGAATATCAGACAGAAGACTGTCAGTAATTCAGGAAATAATAAAACATCTGTCCGCCTGTCGCGACATTAACAGCTGGCCAATCCACGCAAAACAATAGTATCGAGTATCAGGATATGAGCACTGAAAACCTGCACGAAAGCCTCCCCGGCTTTGATGAACCACTGGCACTGCTACGCGCCTGCCATAAAAACATTCTTGCCCACTGCGACCGGCTGGAGGCACTGCTTGTACACATTGACAAACAGGGTATTGATGATGAAGCCCGCAAGGCAGCCCGGGATATTGTCCGCTACTTTTCAGGCAG
>DMKK01000046.1:12076-12335 GCA_003454335.1 Gammaproteobacteria bacterium
CGTGATTTCTGCACCCTCAGCCGGCAACACGTTAACCGTGAAAACATGGAATTCCTGCCTCTGGCGGCCAGCAGTCTGAGTCAACTGGATCTGGGCGAAATCGGTGCGTCCATGGCCGCACGACGCGGGGTGCGGATATCAGGGATGTAGGTCTAAATTAAACTGAGTGCCAGATTTATTATTGAATTGCCACGGAATCCACGGAAGAACACGGAAAAATAAATGCCTTTATAATAAATATTTTCGTGTTCTTCCGTGG
>DMKK01000268.1:0-530 GCA_003454335.1 Gammaproteobacteria bacterium
ATGACTTCCGACAAATAATTTCGGAAGATGAGAGAACAGTACGCTTCGGTTTTCAGGGGTTGCCAGACAAGGGTAGAGTTTTTATGGATTCTGGCTAAGGGGGCTTCCAGTAGCGGTGCTGTCTACAGGCTCTATGGCAGTTATTTAAGCATTTACTAATGCACTGGTGCCTTGCTATAATGAGAACCGTTCTCGTTTATTGAAGTGAATTATTCTAAAAATGTCCAGCCGTCCCCTCAGTGATACACCGGTCGGCCAGAAGGTGCGTCTGGTGGCGATCAGCGGCGGCAAGCAGCTTACCCGGCGACTGCTGTCGCTTGGCCTGACAGTGGGGTCGGAACTTGAGGTTTTGCATCATCGTGGCCGTGGTGTGGTGGTGGCAAAACAGGGTAACCGGGTTGCACTGGGCAAGGGCATTGCTGAAAAACTGCATGCCGTAAGGCTCGACTGATGGTGGCTGATGTGAAAGCAGTGAGTGTTCCTTGAAAAGCAAGACGGCACTGACCATTGCCCTGGCAGGCAATCCCAAT
>DMKK01000268.1:549-2994 GCA_003454335.1 Gammaproteobacteria bacterium
GGCAACTGGCCCGGTGTCACCGTCGATCGCAAGGAAGGCCAGTTTACCCTCGAAGGCCGCGACATAACCGCCATCGATATGCCCGGCATCTATTCTTTCGATGCCAGTTCGCTGGACGAGCAAGTCAGCCGCGACTACCTGCTGTCACGTGAAGCGGACCTGGTGGTCAACGTCGTCGATGCATCCAACCTGGAACGCAACCTGTACCTCACCGTGCAGTTGCTGGAAATGGGTGTCCCCCTGGTGCTGGCGCTGAACATGATGGACGTGGCGCGCAAGCGCGGCATCCGGATTGATACCGAACGCCTGTCACAGGAACTGGGTTGCCCGGTGGTACCGGTGGTGGCGGTAACCGGAGAAGGCACGACCGAACTGAAGGCACGTATGCTGGCGGTTGTCGATGGCCAGCAACAGGGCGGTTTCCCGCTGGCGACGGACGAAGTCGTGGAGCAGGCGATTAGCGATCTGGAGCCGCTGCTCGAGGAGCTCCCCGCCCAGAACCGGCGCTGGCTGACCCTGAAACTGATTGAAAGCGACGATAGCGGCAGCGAACTGGAAACGCCGGTGCAGGAAAAGCTGCAATACTGGCGCCGCCAGATTGCCGAACGTGCCGGCGAGGATGCCGATGTCCTGATTGCCGATATCCGTTTCGGTCATGCGCACACCCTGGCCCAGCGAGTGTTGCACAGCAAGGGGCAGGTCACCCGGACACTCAGTGATCGTATCGATTACATCGTGCTTGGCAAGTGGACCGGTATCCCGGTGTTTCTCGCCACCATGTACCTGATGTTTCTGTTTACCATGAACATCGGCGGTGCCTTCATCGATTTCTTCGACGGTGCGGCCAACGCCCTGTTTGTCTCGGGGTTCGGCGAACTACTCACCACTCTCGGTGCGCCGGACTGGCTGCGTGTCCTGCTGGCTGACGGTGTGGGCGGGGGCGTGCAGATCGTGGCGACCTTTATACCTATCATTGGCGCACTGTACCTGTTTCTGTCGGTGCTTGAAGATTCCGGTTACATGGCGCGCGCGGCCTTTGTCATGGATCGTTCCATGCGCGCCATCGGTCTGCCGGGCAAGGCCTTTGTACCGCTGATTGTCGGCTTCGGCTGCAACGTCCCGGCTATCATGGCCACGCGCACCCTGGAGAGCGAGCGTGAACGCAAGCTCACCATCCTGATGAATCCCTTCATGTCCTGCGGCGCGCGCCTGCCGGTGTACGCCCTGTTTGCCGCTGCCTTTTTTCCTGCTTCCGGGCAGAACATCGTGTTCGCGCTGTATCTCATCGGTATTGCCGTGGCCATACTCACCGGCCTGCTGATGAAAAAGACCCTGCTGCCTGGCACGAGCAGTGGGTTCATGATGGAACTGCCGCCCTATCATCTACCCACCCTGAAGGGCATTCTGTTGCGCGCCTGGGACCGGGTGCGGCTGTTCGTTAAAGAGGCCGGGCAGGTCATTATCCTGATGGTACTGGCACTGAACCTGCTCAACTCCATCGGCACCGATGGCTCTTTCGGCAACGAGGACAGTGAACAATCGGTGCTCAGTGCGACCAGCCGGGTTTTGGTTCCGGCGTTTGCACCGATGGGTATCCAGGAGGACAACTGGCCGGCGGTGGTCGGCGTGATCTCCGGGGTACTGGCCAAGGAAGTGGTGGTCGGTACGCTGGACAATCTGTACACCAGCCTGGCTGAAAACGCTTCCGGCCAGGAAGAAGTTCCCTTTGATCTCTGGCAGCAACTGCACGCTGCTGCCGCCACTATCCCCGCTAACCTTGCCGAGGTGAGCGAGGCACTGCTGGATCCGCTCGGCCTGGACCTGGGCAATCTTTCCGACACCCGCGCGGTCGCCGAGGAACAGGGCATCCGGCAGGGGGTGTTCGGTGCCATGCAGGATCGTTTCGACGGCCAGGCCGGTGCCTTCGCCTACCTGCTGTTCGTGCTGCTGTATTTCCCCTGCGTGGCCACCATCGGTGCTATCAAGCGTGAAGCCGGGCGCGGCTGGGCCATGTTCGTAGCGGCGTGGACAACGACGGTCGCCTATATCACTGCCGTCAGTTTCTACCAGCTTGCTACCTGGAGTGCTCACCCTGCAGATGCAGCTCTGTGGCTGGGCGGGCTATGGAGCCTGTTTGCACTGTTGATTATTATTTTGCGCCGCTGGGGACGGCACAGTCGGGAACCGGAGGCGGCTGCTGCCGCAAGTGCCAGGGCATGATCCTGTCGGATGTCCGCCGCTACCTCGAACAGCGTGGCCAGGCCACGCTGGCCGATATCGCCCTGCACTTTGATGCCGACCCCGATGCCATGCGTGGCATGCTGGAGATCTGGATGCGCAAGGGCAGGGTTCATCGCCGCATGGCAACCGCTGCCTGTGGCAGTCGTTGCAGCCAGTGCGACCCGGCCGCTACCGAGATTTATGTATGGGGCAATACGGAGGGCG
>DMKK01000167.1:0-346 GCA_003454335.1 Gammaproteobacteria bacterium
TCGGGAATCGCCTCCTTCTCAAACCAGCCCTGTTCACGCAAGCGGGCGCGCAGCGCCAGCATGACATAGAACGCCACCCCCACACCGGCAAGATGCTTGCTGGGAAAGGTATCACCCACAAGGTTTGGATTAACGATCGCATCGGCTGCCGGCAACTGCTCAGCGGGGAGATGGTGATCGGTGATCAGCACCTTGATCCCCTGCTGCTTCGCGGCCGCTACACCATCGACACTGGAAATACCGTTGTCCACCGTTACGATCAGATCCGGCTGTAACTCTGCCGCCACCTTTACAATCTCGGGCGTCAGGCCATAGCCATATTCAAAGCGGTTAGGGACCAGGTAAT
>DMKK01000167.1:398-2553 GCA_003454335.1 Gammaproteobacteria bacterium
ACCACGATGCACTGGCGATTGGTAATGGCATCCTGCAACAGGTTCACTGCCGCCGGGAGCCCACCCAGTTCTGCAGGTGGTATTAATCTGGCCAGTGAAGTATCGAGATCTGCGGCTGTTGCTACGGAACGTGCGGCATAGACCCGGCGCAGCACCGGGTGCAGGTCTGCAGGAAATGTGCCTGCAGATGAACGGGTGCGCTTAACGATACGGCTAGCCATGTTTACACACTCCCTCGAACGGACGGCTGCGTCTCCAGAAACGACGCTGCTGTAGTTTATTTGTCATGTAGCGGTATCCGTTACAGGGATAAATTTCCAGTAACGACACTTCCCCCTTGCTGATGGCCGCCAGCAACGGGGCAAACCAGTGCTGTTCCAGTTGTTGCAGTGCAGCAACCCAGTTTTCAACATCACCATACCGGGTTGGCCCATCCAGCAGATCATTCACCAGCAACGACAGCCCGTCATCGGTCTGTGCCAACAATTCGTCCACATCCTCCGGCACATCTACCTTGGTGATTCCCGCCTGTTGCGCCAGACCCATCCCAAGGGGATGGTCAGTGGCAACCCGGTCTGCACGGGTCCGCACGGTTGCCGGCAGTACACCGCCGCCCCAGAACCACAGGCTGTTAATCGCCGGTTCACCCCGCTGTTCGCGGGCACTATTCACCGGGTGCGTATGAAACAGCATTTGTATTTCATTTAGCAGCGCATGCCAGTCAGCTGCTGCATCACCCTGTGGCAGGCAGGGATCAATCACTTGCCCGGCAACACTTCCAATGGGCGTGGTTGTTATACCCGGATCAGCCGGTAGTGACAGGTACCAGCGCTGTGGACGCGGCGCTGTCAGCCGCCAGCCGCGCTCAGCGTAGAACTCATTGAACGCGGCGACCAGTTCAGCGGCCTCTTCCTGCGTCACGGAAAAACCATGGCCGTCGAACAGACGCAGGCTGCTCTGGTCCGCACGCAGATGCACCGGATCCGCCCGTAGCAGGTAACCGGGACTCTGCTCGCCGGTATCAGATAAATACGTCAGGGGGGCAAACGGTAACGGACTGTGCCGTCCGTCGCCCAGCCCAAACCAGTGACACAGTGTCGAATCCAGATTCATACCACCGGCCTGTTGCACCCTGCTGCGCGACAACAACCGGTCAAGTGCTACCGGACGCGGTACGAGATAGTCAGTGACCGGGGGATCGGAAACCGGACCGCACAGTCCCGGCAGAATCAACGCAAAGTGTCGACCGTTCACAGACAAGGCTGGTACCGGTTCAACCTGATAAAGACAAATAATATGGCCACGAAACCCACGGAAGAACACGGAAATATAAATGCCTTAATAGCAATTTTTTCGTGTTCTTCCGTGGATTCCGTGGCTATCAAATAATACAGCTGGCACTCAGCCTGAGTTAACCCAATCATTGCAATAAATCTTACTGTGGGAGCGGCGTCGCCTACATGGATGTAGGTGAGGCGCGTGAGCAGGACGCGGAAGCTTCTCGCCGCGATTCGCGCCGGGGACGGCGCTCCCACAAGTATGAGCCAGAATTTCACCTGCGGTGCATTCCAGATTCAATTCGATATATTCAGTCCATATTGCTCAGGATGGCATCTTTTACCGCACCAAGTTCGGCATCGACGGTCATCATGGCGTCCTCGCCACACTGCTCGATGGCCGTGTCCGGATCTTTCAGGCCGTGGCCGGTCAGGGTGCAGACAACGCTGCTGCCTTCCGGGATCTTGCCGGACTTGATATCCCGCAGGGCACCGGCCACCGAGGTGGCAGAAGCCGGCTCGCAGAAAATACCCTCTTTTGAGGTCAGTAACCTTTGTGCAGCCAGAATTTCCTCATCCGTACATTCATCAAACCAGCCACCGGACTCTTCCTTGACTTTCCAGGCACGGTCCCATGACTGCGGGTGTCCTATGCGAATAGCCGTGGCAACCGTCTCCGGGTGATCGACCATCTCGCCCCGCATAAACGGCGCAGCACCGCTGGCCTGATAGCCGACCATGACAGGTCGTTTGTCAGTCATGGCCTTGCCACTAAATTTACACTGGCCTTCACAGAGGGAACAGGCCGCGGTGACACAGGCGCTGTCGTGCTGCGCATACTCGCTGTAACCGATCCAGTGGGCCGTGATATTGCCGGC